>NZ_JAPDNV010000028.1:0-48625 GCF_026013155.1 Paenarthrobacter sp. PAE-2
CCTCAGCCGGCACAAGCCGCCTGACCGACTGTCCACAACTTGCGGGCAACCCCAGGGAGGGGGAGGGGGACGAGGGGAGGGGGAGGAGGGGAGGGGTGGAGGGGGCGGGGTTAGGCGAAGGTGGCGCGGAAAGCGGACAGTGCTACGTCGCCTGCCTCGACTCCCTGGCCGCCGACCGCACCCGCCTCCATGCCGATCACTCCCGCATACCCGGCATCCCGGAGTGCCTTGGCAATGGCCGGGTAGTTGATCTCTCCCGTCCCGGGCTCGAACCGCCCGGGAACGTCCGCCACCTGGATCTCCCCGATGTGCGGCCCGGCCGCACGGACCAGTTCGATCAGGTTCCCTTCGCCGATCTGTGCGTGGTAGAGGTCCAGCATCATCTTCACGTTCGGATGGTCCACTGCCCGCACCAACGCAAGAGTGTCCTTTGCCCGGGCCAACGGGATGCCCGGATGGTCAAGGATGGTGTTGAGGTTCTCCAAGGCAAACGTGATGCCATGCTGTTCGCCCAGGGCGCCGAGCTTCTCCAGCGTGCGGAGCCCGGTCAGCCACATTTCTCCCGTGGACCGGTGGGTCGGCCGGACGGCACGCCCGCCTTCGCCGAGTTCGGCCGGGTGGACCACCATTCGTTCCACCCCCAGTTCCAATGCGGTGGGGATCAGCTTCTCTGCCGAGGCCAGCACTTCATGGGCATTTGAAGGATCGACGACGCTGCCGCCGAAGTAGCCGCTCATCGACGAGAACCGGGCTCCCGTCGCGGCGAGGGCGGAGATGTCCTGTCCGCGGGTGTCCCACAGTTCCACGTCGAAGCCGTGCTCGTGGATCCTCCGCACCCGGTCGATCAGGGGCAGTTCGCCGTAGACCATCTCCGCGCAGACCGCCAGACGGAAGCTCATGCGCCCTGCAATTCCACGGCACCTTCGGCGGTCCGCAGCTCTGCAATGTCGGAAATCTCCACAGGCAGGCCGGTTTCCGCTGACTTGAACGCGGCCAGCGCCACAGCCAAGGCGTTTCGCGCGTCCACACCACCCGGTGCTGCCACGGCGGCAGGCGCGGTGGCCGCCGTCGTACCTTCCGGTGCATAGCCCCGCCGGACGGCGACGTCGTGCACAAAGTGCGCAAGTTCGGCCGTGTACGCGTCATGGAACAGATCTATGTTCAACCGCGTCGTGTCAGAAGCGACGCCGGCAGCCGTGTAGCTGGTGGCATTCGTGGCCTGGGGCGAACCCGCCGTGACCATGCCGGCGGAGCCGAAGACCTCGCCGCGGACGTCGTAGCCATAGAGGGCGTTGAAATTGGCTTCCGCCACTGCGATTGCGCCGTTGCTGTAAGTGACGGTCACGACGGCGGTATCCAGCAGGCCGCCCGGCTTCGCCTCGGGTGCCACCAAGGCATCCGCAACCGCATGGACCTTCACGGGCACGGCGCCCGGGTTGAGCCAGTTGAGGGTGTCGAAGTCGTGGATCAGGGTCTCCAGGAAGATGGTGCCGGGTGCGATGCGTTCAGGGTTGCTGATGCCGGCCTCGGTCCCGGGGTCGCGCGTGAGCGAGCGAAGCAATTGCGGGGTCCCCACAGTGCCGCCGTCGATCAGCTTGCGGGCGGCCGCGAAGTCGCTGGAGTAGCGGCGGTTGAAGCCGAAACGGAGTACGACGCCGGCACTCGCCGCGGCGTCGATGGCGGCGTCGAGTTCATCCAGGGTGGCCCCGCCGGGCTTCTCGCAAAAAACGTCCTTGCCGGCGCGGGCGGCGGCCGTGATGAGGTCTGAGTGGAAGCGCATGGGCGCTGCAATGAGGACCGCATCAACGTCCGGATCCGCGAGGACATCCTGGACGTCGGTGCTGATCTTCCACACTCCCAGCCTGGAAGCGAGTTCCTGGACTGCGGGAAGCACGGGATCGGTAATTGCCTCAAGGTGTGCTGTTGGAATGCGCCTGGCAATGGACTCGGCGTGGAATTTGCCGATCCAACCAGCGCCGATCAAGGCAACGCGTACGGGCTGGTCTGCGGTGGCGGGGTGGTGGAGGTAGCTCAACGGGACTCCTGTGGGATAGCTTCTAGATCGTTCTAGTTCATCCATGGTGGCACTATGCCGATAGTTCTGTCTAGATCGTTCTAGTAGTCTTCTTGCTCCACCGTGATGCGCCTCGAAGGTATCCGCAGCGGGAAGCGTCCGGGCTCCGATGGTGGTGGTTAGAGGTAATCCTCGGCGTGCTTTTTCGCCAGTTCCATGAGCGTGGACTGGAACGCCACTTCTGCCGGGGCGTAGACCTTGTCTTGCCGCTGCGCGAGCAGGACGCGGCGCATGGGTGCGGCATCTCCCAGGGAGATGACCTTCACGTCGGGGTGTTGCAAGGCCACGGCGGTCCGGGGGACCATCGCCACTCCCATGCCGACGCTGACCATCGCCTGCGCCTCCTGGTAGTCGTTGGCGAGGAATCCAATGGACGGCTCAAAACCGGCGTCGTGCGCCGAGCGTTTGAGAACTTCCACGACGGGGTGGGCCTCGGCGCGGACAATCCAGGATTCCTTGCCTAACTCCTCCATGCGGACTTCATCCCGCTCGGCCAAGGGGTGATTGCGGGAGACGAGAAGGACCGTGCTCTCCCGGAAGACTTCGGTGACGCGGATCGCGTCGTCATGGAAGCGGTTCCAAGGGTAGTCCCACAGCAGGCACAATCCCGTGACGCCTGACTGAAGGTCGGAGACGAGCTCGTCGAAGCGCGCGCTCCGGACCGATAGCCCGATTGCCGGGTAGCGCTTCTTGAAGACCCGGATCACCAGGGGAAGGAAGGATCCGGCCAGAGTGGGAAAAGTCCCTACCACCAACGACCCGCGCTTGAGCCCGGCTATCTGGGCAAGGTCGGCTTGGGCGGCCAGCATCTGTTCCACGATCTTCCGGGCGTGACCGGCCAGGACCTGCCCCGCCTCCGTGGGGACGACGCCCCGGGAGCGGCGGTTGAGCAATGGCTGTCCGACTTCCTGCTCGAGCTTCCGGAGTTGCTGCGAGACCGCCGAGGGCGTGTACATCATCAATTCCGCCGCTGACGTGATGGAGCCCTGCTCAACCACTTCCACCAAGAGGGCCAGGCGCCGGATATCAAAAAGACTTTGGGAATCATCGTTAAGCAATGCTTTACCCCTCCTCAGGATTGGTTCATTCTATGCATTCACAGGGTTGATCCCGACACTTGGGCGCCAATTCTGACGGCAGAGCGGGGTTTAATGCGGACGTTCGGAGCTTTCCTGCCAGTGAATGAAGTGCTGCTACATCCCCATCAAGATTTCCAACATTGTCTTCATTTGTGATCTGGCTCATTCTCGAAATATCCCCTCAACACCTGGGGCGTCGAGAAGCAAGGAATAGACCATGAAGATCCAAGCAGAATGGATGCGCGGCGGCACCAGTAAGTGCTGGGTGTTTGAATCAGCACAGCTGGAGAAGACCCAAGCAAGCCCGGATGTCTTGCTTCCGCGCCTCTTCGGCAGTCCGGACCACCGCCAGATTGATGGCGTGGGCGGAGCTACCTCTACAACCAGCAAGGCGATGATCCTGCACAGGCCGCAAACGGGCGATGTAGATGTCGAGTTCACTTTTGCCCAGGTAGGCATCGAGGAAGCGGCGGTGGACTGGGGCAGCAACTGCGGCAACTGCTCGGCCGTGGTTGGCCTGTACGCGATTGAGAAAGGCTGGGTGGTTCCGCGCGGTGACGTCACCCGAATCGTCACCCGCAATACGAACACCGGGCAGATCATTATCCAACGTATAGCTACCCCGGATGCCGGCCTTCCTGCCGAGCCCCTGGCGGAAATGCCCGGAGTGCCGTTCCCCGGACACCAAGTGGGGCTGGGATTCTTGGATCCCGCAGGCAAGACCACCGGCCGCCTCCTCCCGTCCGGCGCGGCGACAGATGCCCTGACGGTGGGCGGCACCACGTGGAACGTCTCCATGGTGGATGCCGGCGCTCCGGTGGTCATCATCAGGGCCGAAGACCTTGGCCTGGATCCGGAGGCGTACGATTCCTGGTTCGGCGGCGTCGAACTGCTGCTGCAAACCCTGGAACGTATCCGCCGCCAAGCAGCCGTGCGCATGGGCCTGGCCGCAACGGCCGGCGAGGCGGCCAGGGCCATTCCCAAAGTCGCCATAGTTGCTCCGCCGTCATCCACTGATCAGGGGAGTGACGCCGGCATCATGATGCTGTCCATGGGTAAGCCCCACCCCGCCCTCGCGATCACGGGAAGCATTGGGCTCACGCTCGCCGCCAGGACTCCGGGCACCGTGATGCAGCGGTTCCTCGGAGATTTCGGATCGCCGACGCTACGGCTGCGCACTCCGGCCGGCGTCATCGAAACATGGAGCGAGGAACGGGACGGTTCCCTGCTCGTCGGCGTGGACCGGACGGCCCGCACCATTGCCTCCACCACCATCCATCTCCCCGAAACCCTCGATATCAAGGCACCCAAGGCAGGGGCTTCCCTTGCCGGCGCTACTCGATGACGAGGCCGCTGCTCAATGAAGAGAGAGCCATCATGACCACAAAGATTGCAGAAAAGACCACCCTAACCACCGCGTCGCAGGACCAAACTGCGCCACCCAAGCGTCGCCGTCGTATTCTTCTGGTGACGGCAGCCGTCATCGCCATTCTGGGCATGGCCGCCCTCCTGTTTGGGGGTGTCCCGGGCACCCCTTCGGCCGCCTCGGATACGGAGCCGACCATGACCATCACCCAGATCATTCCCTTGGTCATCCTCGTCGTGATGTTCGTCGTAGCCACCAAGTGGCCGCTCAACATCGGCGTCATGGGCCTGGTTGCCTCGTTCGGAGTGGGCTACTTCGTCCTTGGCATGACGGACAAGCAGATCCTGGAGGAATTTCCCGCCAGCATCGTCCTGACCATCATCGGTGTCACCTACTTCTTCAGCATGGCGCAACGCAACGGGTCCATCGACATCATTGTGCAGAGCTGTGTCCGCCTTGTCCGCGGCAAGACCATGATGCTTCCGTGGGTGTTCTTCCTGATGGCCGCTGCCCTGACGGCGCTGGGAACCTTCTCTCCCGCAGCGGTGGCACTCCTGGCACCTGCTGCCCTCGGCCTCGCTTACGAGTCCCGCCTCCACCCCGTCCTGATGGGGGCCTTCGTCATCAATGGTGCCCACGCCGGCGGTTTCTCGCCGCTGTCCGTGGCCGGCGTGCTGGTCCACGACATCGCGAACAAGAACGGTTTCCCCATCGACCAGGGTGCGCTCTTCCTGGCCAGCTTCGCCCTTAACTTCATCCTGTCCGCGCTGACGATCGTGCTGTTCGCGCTCCTCGGCAAGCTCCGGGACAAGCATTCCAACGAATACACCGCCCTGGACACTCCCCGCATCGGACGGCCCACGGGGCAGCAGTTCTTCACGCTGGCTCTGATCGTCGCCATCCTCGTTTGCACCTTGGGCTTCCATATGCCGATCGGGTTCGTGGCCCTGTCCGCAGGTCTGCTGCTGGCGTTCGTCAACATCAAGGAACACCAAACCTTCATCGGTGGCGTCTCGTGGTCCACCGTCCTGCTGGTCGCCGGCATGATCACCTACGTCTCCTTGCTCCAGCACGTCGGCGTGATCGATACGCTGGCCGAGATGGCCCTGGCTCTTGGAGCGCCCCTGCTGATTGCCCTGGTTCTTTGCTACGTCATTGGCGTCGGCTCGGCGTTCGCATCGTCCACCGCCCTGTTGACTGCATTCATCCCCATGGCAGGCCCGCTGCTGGCAACCAGTTCCCTCAGCGCGTCGGGCACGGTGGCGGCCCTTGCTATCGCTGCAACCGTTGTGGATGTATCGCCCTTCTCCACTGACGGAGCCCTGGTTGTGGCGAACGCCCGGGAAGCAGACCGCCAGCGCGTCTACCGCCAGTTGATGATGTACGCCGGCGGAGTTGTCCTCGCCGCTCCGGCCCTCGCTTGGGCGCTGCTGGTTCCCACGGGAATCATGTAGCAGCCACAGCTCGCCGGACCTCCGTCCGGCAGGTGCCAAGGGGACCTGCGTTCCCACGCAACAGGAAACCCGACGGTCGGGTGCAGGTCCATCACAGGCACAACACGAAGGCAAGGCGACCCCTGGTCGTCTTGCCTTCGTTTTGCCCTGCGACCGGCCCGGCGCTCCCTCCCTCTGCTCCCGGCCGGGAAACGAGGAATCCCGCCCCTCATGCACCGTCCGGAGGCAGCGCCAAAATATTGCTCCGAACCCAGCGTCACGATCCCGCGAAGGTGCACACATAACCAGTGCCCTAGTCGTTGAACCGCGTGCTGCGCCGTCGCCCTTTTCGGCCCATGCCGCGCGATCAACGCTGAGTTAGCAGTGAGGGATGTGGCGGGTTCTGGGGCCCGCCCGGGGCGCCGTCACTGCGTATAACCGGGCTAGTGCGGTCGGTCGTCTGAGTCGCGGCCGGCCGCACGTCTATCCTCGAACGCAGACCTGCGGGTTGAGCCATGGATCGTTCTATAGACTGGCTCTCCGAGCAGAGGAGGGCCATGACCGGCAAGCGGCCAACGTTGATGGACGTCGCGGAAGCGGCGGGTGTCTCCCGCGCCCTCGTATCCATCGTCATGCGGGACGCTCCCGGCGCATCCGAAGCCACGCGACGCAAAGTCCAGGAAGCAGCCCGGCTGCTGGGCTACCGCCCGGATAGCCGCGCCCGCCTCCTGCGGAGCAGTCGAACCAGGCTCCTGGGGGTGACGTTTTCAACCTCGCACGCCTTCCACGCCGAAATCGTGGACGCGGCGTACGCGGCAGCGGCACAGCGGGGCTACGAGCTTGCCCTGAGTGCCGTCACCCGCGACCGGACGGAAACCCACGCTGTTGAGGCGCTTGTGGACTTGGGCTGCGAAGCCTTAATCATGATCTCGCCCACCCTGGATGAACAGGAACTTGCCCGTTTCGCCGCGCGGCTTCCCGTGGTCAGCCTCCTCCGTGACGACGTCGGGGAGTCCCTCGACTCAGTCAGCAGTGACGACCGCGAGGGCATCCGCATCGCCCTGGGGCACCTCACCTCGCTGGGCCACACGCGAATCGCCCACGTCGACGGCGGCAGCATGGTGAGCGGTCCGCAGCGCCGGGAGGCCTACCTTGCCGAAATGGCCGGGCTGGGCCTGGAGCCAAGGGTGATTCCGGGCGGTCCCACCGAAGAGGACGGGATACGGGCCGGACGCGAACTGCAGGACAATCCGCCCACCGCCGTGGTCGCCTTCAATGACCGCTGCGCACTGGGGATCCTGGAGAGCCTCCGCGCATCCGGACTCCGCGTTCCACAGGATGTTTCCGTGCTGGGCTATGACGACAGCCAGTTCGCCCGTTTGAGCTACATCCGGTTGTCCTCGGTCAGCCAGGACGCGCCGCTCCTGGCGAGTGCCGCCGTCGACTGTGCCATCCAGCGCTTGGAAAGCACGACGCCGGCCGCCCACCTTGTCCGGATCCCTCACCTGGTGGTTCGTGGCACCACCGGGCCGGTGCCAAAAAATAATTTATAAGTGCCCTTAGTATGCGCCCGGGGTGGTGGGTGGCTTAGGCTGTGAAGATGCCAAAGCGATCCAATCCGGCGGTGCGAATCGCCCAGAAAACTGCCCATAATGCGGTGTTCGACGCCGAAGGCAACACCAAGCCCGGCGTGCACAACGTGCTGCTGAAAGCCGTCGAAGTGCAACGGCCCCTGGTCCTGGCCAACCTGCGGCGGATGCAGCGCCGGCACCCGAACGCCACGCCAGCGCAGCTTGCCGCGAAACTGGAGCGCGACTACCTGACCGCCGTCTCCGGCGGGGGAGCAGGCGTAGGTGCCATCGCCGTCGTACCGGGTCTGGGAACCGCGGCGTCGCTGGGACTTTCGGCGCTCGCAACGGTCGGATTCCTGGAGACCACGGCGCTGTACGCGTCCTCGCTGGCTGAATTGCACGGTATCCGGCTGACCGATCCGGAACGCGCCCGGACCATGGTCATGGCCATCATGCTGGGCGAAGAAGGCACGTCGCTGCTGGGCGCGTTGAGCGGCCAGTCCCTCGGCCGGAGCAAGGGCGTGACCAATGCATGGGGGACCACGCTGACCAAGAAGATCCCCGGCAGCGGTTTCGGCGTGATCCGGGACGCCATCCAGCGAGCGTTCCTCAAGAACCTCATCAAGCGGCAAGGTACTGCCTTCCTGGGCAGGGCCCTACCGTTCGGCGTCGGCGCGGTGGTGGGCGGTGCCGGCAACCTCATGATGGGACGGGCGGTAGTCGCAACGGCCAAGGAAGCTTTCGGTGCCTTGCCGGACACGATCCCCGGAGAACTGCTGGCCAACCCCGAGGCGCGCGTCCTGGAAAACGCTCCTGCCCTGGAAAACGCTCCGGTCATGGAAGGAGGCGCTCGTGGACCTCAACGCTGACGTCGGACAGTCATTCGGAGCTTGGTCGATGGGCGATGATGCTTCCATGCTCCGGCTCGTCAGCAGCGCCAATGTGGCCTGCGGCTTCCACGCCGGAGATCCAATCACCATGTTGGACAGTTGCCGCGCGGCCTTCGACCTTGATGTCCGGGTCGGAGCGCATGTTGGCTACCCGGACTTGGCCGGGTTCGGCGGTCGTGCGCTGGACATGAGCTTCGATGAACTGTTCGGCGACGTGCTCTACCAGTTGGGTGCCCTGGACGGAGTGGCCCATGCCGTGGGCGCTACCGTTGACTATGTCAGGCCGCACGGCGCCCTCTATGACCGGCTGGTCCGGGACACAGAGCAAGCCGAGGCCGTGGTTGCTGCCGTTCATGCCTACGACCCCGGATTGCCGGTCCTTGGGCTGCCGGGCTCGGCGTGGCTGACCCTGGCGGAAGAAGCCGGACACCCCGTGTTCCGCGAAGCGTTCGTTGACCGCGCTTACAACCCGGACGGAAGTTTGGTGCCTCGTTCGCAGGAGGGCGCCGTCCTGCAGAACTCCGACGATGCAGTGGCGCAGGCCGTCCGGCTCGCCACCCGCGGGGAAGTCGTCGCCCACGACGGAACGGTCTTGGCGGTCGAGGCTGATTCGCTATGGATTCACGGCGATACGCCCGAAGCCTTGGAGATGGCCGCGGCAGTCCGCAAAGGCCTGGAACGGGCAGGTGTGGAGATCCAAGCGTTCGCCTAAACTGTGGTTCCCGGTTCAAAGGAGGCCCGAGTGAGCGCGATTGTGATGGACGCCGGCACGCAGGGTTTGGTGGTGCCCCCGGACCGGGCGCTGGACCGGGCCTCGTTGCAGCTGGCCAACGCGTTGCTGGGCAATGCCGCCGAGGCGCCGGGACTTGAAATCCTTGTGGGCGGCCTGCGCCTGCGGTTCGTTACCGGCTCGGCCATCGCAGTTTCGGGTGCTGAGGGCATGGTCAGGCTCAACGGCTCGGAACTGCCCCAAAACAAGGCCCTCAGGGTGGCTCCGGGCGCGGTGGTGGAGTTCGGCAGGGCTCACTTCGGAATCCGATACTACCTCGCGGTCCAAGGCGGCATCGTGCCGCAGCCCGATGTGCTCCGTACCGGGCGGACGTTGGCTTTCGGCCGGCCGCACGGCCAAGGTTTTCCCGCCGTGGGACTGCCCGCGCGGCGGGCCCTGGACTCTGAACGCCCCGTAGTTGCCAGGGTTGCCCCCGGCCCGGATGCACAGGATTACGACGCCGGCACCTGGCTTCGGCTGACAAAGGAACCGTGGATACTCTCGCCGGAGTCGGACCGGGTTGGGGCACGGCTGGCCGGCCGGCCACTTTCCGGCGCCACGCCCGGCGACCATCAACCCGGCCCGCCCCGCTCCCGACAGTTGGTGACAGGCTCGGTCCTCCTGCCGCCGTCGGGCCTTCCGGTGATCGCCCTCGCCGACCACCCGGCCACGAGCGCCTCCCCGGTCATAGCCACGGTGCGTGACGAGGACCTCGACGCCCTCGGCCAAGCGCGGCCGGGGCAGATGGTGCACCTGCTGGGCTGAGAAAGCGGCGCCCGGATTTTCTCACCGGGGGCCATTCTGAGAAAATTTGCTGTCCCCGCAGGCGCTAGCCGAACAACAGGTGCGCCACCGTGAAGATCAGCAGGCCGGCCAGAGCTCCCACCACGGTGCCGTTGATCCGGATGTACTGAAGGTCCTTGCCCACCTGGAGCTCGATCTTCTGCGAGGTTTCCTCGGCATCCCAACGGGCCACAGTGTCCGAGATGACCCCGGCGATGTCCGAGCGGTACGTGTTCACCAGGTATCCGGCGGCGTCACCGATCCACGCGTTCACCTTGCCCGCCAGTTCGTCGTCATTGACCAGCCGCGAACCGAAGTCGCGGACGGCGCCCTTGAAGCGCTGGCTGAGTTCACTGTCCGGATCATCGACGGCGGTGAGCAAGGCGGTCTTCACCGTTCCCCAGGTGCGGGAAGCAAGTTCGCGGACCTCGGGATCGCCGAGGATCTGTGCCTTGATGGCCTCGGCACGTTCGATCATGACCCGATCATGCTGCAGGTCCTGCGCCAGGTCGGTGAGGTAGGAGTCGATGGACTGGCGGACCTGGTGGTTGGGGTCGTTCTGCACGGCGCGGACGAACTTCAAGAGCTCCACATAGACCTTGTCTCCTACCATCCCATCCACGAACGTGGGCACCCAGACCGGCGAGCGGTCCGAGACCAAGCGGTTCACCGTGTTGTGGTTGGCGTCCACCCAGTCGGCGGCACGGTCCACCAGGAGGTCCACCAGTTTGTGGTGGTGTCCGTCTGCGAAGATCCGTTCAGCCATCCGGCCCACGGGTGGTCCCCACGGCGGCGTCAGCAGGTGCTTGCGTACCAGTCCTTCGATGACGGCTTGGACGTCGTCGTCGTTGAGGACGGTGAAGGCGCCGCGGATCATGGCGCCGCCTTCCTTGGCCACGCGCTCCGCGCCGCCCGGGGCGGAAAGCCATGTTCCGGCCTTGCGGGCGATGTCGATGCTGACCAGCTTGCCCTGCACCACCTCCTGCGAGAGGAAGTTGCTTTCCACGAAGTCGCTGAGGGACTCACCGATCTGGTCCTTGCGGCGGGGAATGATGGCCGTGTGCGGAATCTTCAGCCCCATCGGATACCTGAACAGGGCCGTCACCGCGAACCAGTCAGCCAGTGCTCCCACCATGCCGCCCTCGGCCGCCGCACGCACGTACTCAAGCCACGGGTACTGCTTCTGCAGGGCAAAAGCGAACAGGAAGATCACGGCCATGACGATCAGCAGGGACAGCGCCAGCCGCTTCATCCGGCGCAGCGCGGCAGCCTTTTCCAGGTCGCCGGCGGAAAGCCCGACGACGGCGGAGCGCGCCTTGCTTCGCCGGGCACCTTGCGTTTGGGTTGGCTGTGGCTGGTTGGTGACGTCTTCGGCGGGGATTTGTTCAGAGTTCACCTGCATTAGCCCAGACTAGCCCGGTGCGTGCAGCACTGTAGGTTACGGTGTCTGCATGAGCAGCGAATCCTTCGCCCCTGCGCGCCCCAAGGTCTATGCACATCGAGGGGCCAGCGCTACTTACGCCGAGCACACCAGGGCCGCGTATTTGAAAGCGATCGCCGACGGCGCCGACGGGGTTGAGTGCGATGTCCACCTCACCCGCGACCAGCATGTGGTGCTGCTCCACGACGCCACCCTGGACCGCACCTCCACAGGAACGGGACCCGTCTCGGAGCGGACGCTGGAAGAGCTCCGTTCCCTTGACTTCTCCTCGTGGAAAGGTGCAAGGATCCCGGATGCTTACGGTGGCATCGCCGAGCAATTCCTGACGTTGCCCGAACTGCTGGGCATCCTCAGGGAAGCGGGACGCGAAATCGGCCTGGCCATTGAGCTGAAACACCCCAGTCCCTACCAACTCAAGCTCGAGGACCGTGTGCTGGAACTTCTCGCCGGGGAAGGCTGGACAGCGGACGATTCCCGGCTGGACAACATCCACATCTCCTTCATGAGCTTTGATACGGACTCCATACAGCGCTTGTTGGAAACGGTCCCCCCGGAGCATGTGTGCCAACTGGTGGACAACTTCACGGTTCAAGAGATCCGTGAAGGGCTGGGATTGGGCCCGATCACCGCCGGAGCCGTGGCCAATGTCATGCGTGCCACCCAAGAGGAAGCTGAACGCGTCCTGAATGAGGGCGAGGTGGGCATAGCCGGTCCGGGAATCGACTACGTTCGCGAACATGCGCTCAACGTCCAGCGTTGGATGGAAGCCGGTCGCATCTTCCGGGTGTGGACCGTGGATTCAGAAAACGACGTAGCCCTGTGCCAAGGGCTCGGCATCCACGAGATCACCACTAACAATCCGGCCCGGGTTCTTGCCCAGCTCAGCGTCCCCAGTACGTAGCCGCAGCAGAGAAATTTTTGGCGGGCGTGCCAAGCGTTGTGATTGAGTGGTCTCATGTCGCATCGAAGGATACCCAAGGCAATACATACGCTCTCGGCCATGGGTATGAGCGGTCTCCTGCTGGCCAGTGCCGTGAAGCACTTCCGGGACCCTGCCTTCTATGCTCCCGTGGTTCCCGACTACCTTTGCCGCGAGGATGAGCCTGCAGCCGGACCACGTGGGCCCTTAGCTGTTATGTCCCGCGAGGAATGGATCGCTTCCTCCGGCCTGCTCGAAGCAGCAGCCGCCGTCGGACTCCTGATCCCTGCCACCCGCAAAGTGGCCGCCGACGCCACCACAGCCATGTTGGTCGCATTCCTTGCCGGGCATATTGACGCGCTGCGCAGGGCCTACGGTCCGCGCGGAACGCAGAAGCAGCGACGGGTGCATACTCTGCGCCTGCCACTGCAGGTGCCGCTCATCGTGTGGTCCTGGAGCCTGCGGAAATGAGGCTGAGGGACTCGCCCGCCTTCAAGATCGCGGTCTCGCTCAGTTTTGCCACGGGGCTGTACGGCATATCCTTCGGGGCTTTGTCCGTGGCTTCGGGGTTTGATTTCTGGCAAACCATGGCACTGAGCCTGTTGCTGTTCAGTGGCGGTTCGCAGTTTGCCTTCATTGGCGTGGTGGCCGGCGGCGGCTCAGGAGTCGCAGCGATGACAGCGAGTGCGCTGCTCGGCCTGCGAAACGGAATCTATGGCATGCAAATGAATGCGATGCTGCGCCCGGGCGGGTGGAAACGTTACGCCGCGGCCCATCTCACCATTGATGAATCGACCGCGACGGCGTCGGGACAGTCGGATGCAGATGAACAACGCCGCGGGTTCTGGACTGCCGGAATCGGAATATTCATTCTTTGGAATATCTTCACGGCCATAGGAGCCTTGGCCGGTGACGCCATGGGGGACCCCAAGCAGTGGGGCCTTGATGGTGCCGCGGTGGCTGCTTTCCTTGCCCTGCTGTGGCCGCGGCTGAAAGGCCGGGAGCCGTGGGCCATCGCCGCCGCCTGCGCCTTGGCTACCGTCCTGGCCGTTCCCTTCGTTCCTTCGGGTGTGCCCATCCTCGTAGCAGCGGTGGTGGCGGGCGTTATCGGCTGGTTCAGCCATGCCCGGATCGATGAAGGGTTGGAGCCGGACATCGATCCGTACGCCGCGGAGCACGGACACCGCGTTGGTGAGCATGGCGCCCACCATGAAGGAGGTACAAAATGAACCTCTGGGTGTGGATACTCATCGCTTGCGGACTGGCGTACCTGACCAAGCTGGTGGGCTACTTCGTTCCCGCCAAGCTGCTGCAAAGCCCGCGAATCATGCACATCGCCGGCACTATGACCATTGGCCTGCTGGCATCCCTCACCGTGGTCAATGCGGTGGCTTCCGGGCAAGGCCTGGTGCTCGATGCCCGCATCGGCGCTCTGGTGGCTGCCGCCGTCGCCCTCTGGCTCCGCGCGCCGTTCCTGGTGGTGGTGATTTCCGGTGCGGGGGCTGCCGCCCTGCTGCGGCTTCTCGGCTGGGGTTGACCGGGGGCGGGATGATGGCCGGGCCGGATTGATGATGGCCGGGCCGGAATCGTGCGGTTAGCCCCGCCCGCTGAACGAGAAGCCCGGAATGTCCGATTGCTCCGGAAGCGGCCTCGGCAGGCGTTCGGTCCGGATGGCGTCTTCCGCCAAGGCCACGGGGCGCTTCCATGCTTCGGAGCCGGGTTCCATGGTGTCCACGGCGCCGATGAGCATCGCCACCAGCCGGACCATGTCCTCAATAGTGATGTCCCGGCGAAGGGAGCCCTGGCCCTGGCCGCGCTCCAGCAAGGTGGCCATGGCTTCGATGAGCCCCTGCGTAATGCCGAGCAGGAGCCCGCGGCGGCCGGCGACGGCGCTGAGCAGGTTCGCTTCGTCGCTGGCAACCCGCATCAGCGCATCAATCAGGTTGAAAAGGCCTTCGGCGGCGTCCATGCCGTCCAAGCCGGCTTGGGCTACGGGGTCGACGTGCTGGCGCAGCTCCCTGGAAAGGGCGGACAACACCAGTTGTTCCTTGTCGGAGAAATTGCGGAACAGCGTGGCCGGACCAACCCCCGCGGTGGCGGCAATGGTCTGCAGGGGAACGTCGGGACCTTGTTCGCGGAAACATTGACGCGCCGCAGTGATGATCTTGTCCACATTGCGTGCCGCGTCAGCCCTGAGGGGCTTGCGTTCTGAGGGCTGTTCCATGCTGCCCAGACTAGCAACGCGGCACTGATCCCCAGTGGTTACGCGGGAGTAGGCCGTCAATATGACAAACCGGCACATGAAACACTGGTTTTATGTTGCTTGCATTCTCAGTCGCCCCTTCGGGCCAGCCCGCATCCGCCCCCGCCGGTGAGCCCTCGGCAGACGCATCGGTCCACGACGCCGTCGCGGCCGCCGTCAAGATCGTCCGTGAATCCGGATTGCCCAACCAGACCGATTCCATGTTCACCACCATCGAGGGTGAGTGGGACGAGGTCTTCGACGTGGTCAAACGCGCCACGGAGGCAGTGGGCCGCTTCGGCAGCCGGGTCTCCCTGGTCATCAAGGCGGACATCCGCCCCGGCTACGAGGGCGAACTGACCGGCAAGGTGGAGCGCTTGGAACAGGCCATTTCCAACGCGGAGTAGCACCTTCCGTCCCTGTGCGCCGGGTGCCAGACTGGGGCAATGATTGAACACGTAACCGAGCCCGGATGGGAAGACGTGGAGCGGTACCTGACCGACGTCGTCGTGCATCCCGGCCCGGCTCATCAGCGCGCCCTGAAGTCGGCAACCGAAGCCGGCATGCCGGCCATCGAGGTGGCACCGAATGCCGGGAAGCTGCTCAAGATGCTGGTGCAGCTTTCCGGTGCGCGGCGGGTTCTGGAGATCGGTACGCTGGCCGGCTTCAGCAGCATGTGGATGGCGCAGGGACTTCCCGACGACGGGCGGTTGGTGACGTGCGAATACCTTCAGAAGCATGCCGATGTTGCGCGGGCCAACCTCGACGCCGCGGGACTGGGCCACAAGGTGGATATCCGGGTGGGGCCGGCCCTGGATACGCTTCCGACGCTCGTGTCGGAGGAATCGTTCGACTTCGTGTTCATTGATGCGGACAAGGAGAACGATTCCAACTACCTCGATTGGGCCATCCGCCTGGGCCACCCGGGCACAGTAATTGTGATCGACAACGTCATCTGGGACGGCGCCATCCTTGATCCCCAGCGCGACGTGGTGAACGCTCCGGGGATTGTGGCGGTACTGGAGAAGCTCGGTCAGGATCCCCGGATTGACGCTACCGCTATCCAAACGGTGGGTACCAAGGGCTGGGACGGCTTTGCCATCGCAGGGATCCTTTGAGGGTTTTCACGGCCCGGACGCTGAATGGCGCGGACTATTCGCCCGGTTCGAAGTCGACCGGCGCGTCCTCCAGGAGGCTTGGCGGTTTGGGCACTCGGGCTATCAGCAAGCCCACTACCGTCAACCACGCGACGACCACGGAGAACACTTCTGCCCACATCGTCGCTTCCACTTCCATGAAGTGATCTTATGGCCGATCCCGCCTAAATGGTAAGCAGCCTTAGCAATCGATGCAGCGTTCAGCTGTCGGGTGATGTCAGCTACTAGTCTTGAAGCATGACTGAGGCGGTGCGGAACTAGTGGCCAGGGGAAATAAATCCGGCAAATCCGGAAAGGAGCCGAAGTCGGCCCGCTTCGGGCGTTCGACGGCGGCAGTCATCGAAGTGCCTGAGGGCACCCGGCCTGACGGTCCGGTTGCCGGCGTCTATTACATCGATACCGGGGACTGTGAACTGCTGCCGGATCCTGACAATTCAAACGGCTGGCTCCTGAAGATCAACGGGGTGCTGAGTTCGCACATAGACCTCGCTGATCCCTTGTTCCTGGACTTTGAGTACATGCGCTGGATTGCGGCGCTGGTGGAGTCCCGCTGGCCCCGTGAATCCAGGCCCAAGTTGCGTGCCCTGCACCTGGGCGGCGGAGCGTGCTCCATGGCGCGCTACTTCAACGCGGCCTACCCTGAAGCCCGGCAAGTGGTGGTGGAGCTCGACGGAAAACTGGCTGAGTATGTGCGGGGCTGGTTCGATCTGCCCAAGGCGCCGCTCCTGCGGATCCGCGTGGGCGAAGCCCGGCAGGTGACTGAGTCGCTCACCCCTGACACGCGGGACCTGATCATCCGCGATGTGTTCGCCGGGGCCTTCACGCCCCGGGCCCTCACCACGCGGGAATTCAACGCCCACGCTGACGCGGTGCTGGCCCCTGACGGCCTGTATGTGGTGAATTCGGGAGATGCGCCCGACCTCAAGAACGCCCGGGCCGACGCAGCCACGATTGCGGATATCTTCGAGCACACGCTGATCATCGCCGACCCGCCCATGCTCAAGGGCCGGCGCTACGGCAACATGATCATGGCAGGCAGCCACGTCCCTTTCGGCGACGATCCCACACTGGCCCGCAAGCTCTTGGGCGGTGCAGTCCCCGCGCACATTTGGAACGACGCCCAAGTCCGCGCCTTCGCGGCCGGGACCCCCGTCCGGCACGACCCCACCCCCGAACCCGAGCCCACCCCCTGACTCCCCGCGAGATGGCAGTTAATGGCAATGTTTCCTCGAATTATTGCCATTAACTGTCATCTCGGCGGCCGGTAGAACGGCCGAGCAGTTCTTCGCGCCGGTTTGCTGTCTCGGCCTTGAGGGCACGCACGACGGCGGCCACCGCGGGGCGGCGCATGGAGTCCGGCCGCAGGACCATCCAGTAGGGGAGCAGCTCGGCAAAGTCTTCGGGCAGCAGCCGGACCAGGTCGGCATGGCGATCGGCCATGAAGCACGGCAGGAATCCGACCCCCGCCCCGGCGCGTGTGGCTTCCACATGGACGAACACGTTGGTGGAACTCAGGCCGTCACGCATCGCCGGGACCAGCCTGCGGGGAGCGTCGAGGTCATCCACTTGCAGCATTGAATCCACGAAGTACACCAGCTGGTGCTGGGTCAGCTCTTCGACGCTGGCGGGTGTTCCATGGCTGGCCAGGTACGCCCGCGACGCGTACATCCCCAAGCGGTAATCGCCAAGCCTGGTCGCTTCAGCCCGGTGCACCTGCGGCGTTCCCACCACCACTTCGATGTCCAGGCCGGATCGCTGCTGCAGTGCCCGCCGGGTCACGGTAACGATCTCCACGCTCAGCCCGGGGTGCTCCTCGCGCAGACGCGCCACCGCAGGTGCCGCGATGTAGGCGCTGAAGCCGTCGGTTGCGGTCATGCGTACGACGCCGGCAATGGGGTCGGGTGCGCGGTCGTCGGGTCCCAGCGCACTGACGGCGGATTCGATCCGCTCGGCCACCTGGACGGCCTCGGCTCCGAGTTCCGTGACCTCCCAACCGCCGGCGGCCCGTGCAAGGACACGGCCGCCGAGCGCCTTTTCCAGCGCCGCTATCCTGCGCGAGACCGTGGTGTGGTTCAGTCCCAAGGCCTGGGCCGCCGTCGTGAACTTTCCCGAACGCGAGACGGCCAGGAGGATGAGCAGATCGTCCGGGTTTGGATTCATATCTGCAATTTTGCACATAGCAAGTGCCTCTTTGGTCATTGAGGCGCGCCGAATGTGCAGCAATACTCAGTGGAGCATTTCGTGTTGTGGATCACAGCGCGAACCAAGATAGGGCACTGTCAAAGAGGACACTGAGGAGATGGATATGAGCGTAGAGCAACGCTCCACATCAACGGCCGGGAACAACGGCAAAGGATCCGGGCTGAAGAAGATCGTGGCCGCGTCCATGGTGGGCACGGTGGTGGAATGGTACGAGTTCTTCCTGTACGCCACAGCGGCCACCCTGGTTTTCGGCAAGTACTTCTTTCCCAGCACCGGCAACGAGCTTGACGGCATCATCCAGGCCTTCATCACCTACGCCGTGGGCTTCGTGGCCCGGCCCCTGGGCGGGATTATCTTTGGGCAGATCGGCGACAAACTCGGCCGCAAGCCCACGCTGCAGCTGACAATCGTGATCGTCGGCGTCTCCACGTTCCTCATGGGCTGCCTCCCCGGTTTCATGGACATCGGCTACTGGGCCCCCGCCATGCTGGTGGCGCTGCGCTTCATCCAGGGCTTCGCGCTCGGCGGCGAATGGGGTGGCGCCGTGCTGCTGGTCGCCGAACACAGCCCCAACAAGTCACGCGCCTTCTGGTCCTCATGGCCCCAAGCCGCAGTCCCCGTGGGGAACCTCCTGGCAACGCTGGTCCTCTTCATCATGTCCACCACCCTTAGCAGCGAGGCGTTCCTGGGCTGGGGTTGGCGCGTAGCGTTCTGGCTCTCCGCCGTGATCGTGTTCGTTGGCTACTACATCCGCACCCACGTCAGCGAGGCACCCATCTTCCTCGAAGCCAAGGCGCAGGTGGAGGAATCCAAGGCCATCAGCTACGGCGTAGGTGAAGTCATCCGCAAGTACCCGAAGGGCATCCTGCAGGCCATGGGACTGCGTTTTGCGGAGAACATCATGTACTACCTCGTGGTGAGCTTCGCGATCGTCTACCTCAAGAGCGTCCACAAGTACGACACTTCATCGCTCCTGCTGGCCCTGCTGATCGCCCACGTCATCCACTTCCTGGTCATCCCGCAGGTCGGGCGGCTCGTGGACTCCTGGGGACGCAAGCCCGTGTACCTCGTGGGTGCCGTCACCGGAGCAGTATGGCCGTTCTTCGCCTTCCCCATGTTCGACACCAAGAATGCCGTGATCATCGTGCTCGCCGTGACAATCGGCCTGTGCCTGCACGCCTTCATGTACGCGGGGCAGCCGGCCATCATGTCCGAACTCTTCCCCACCCGCATGCGGTACTCCGGTGTTTCCCTCGGCTCGCAGGTGACGTCCATCTTCGCCGGCTCGCTGGCACCGCTGCTGGCAACCCAGTGGCTCAAGGACACCGGCTCCTGGCTGCCCACCGCCATCTACCTGGTGGTCGCCTGCGCGATCACCGCCGTCGCCGTCGTGTCCTTGAAGGAAACCAAGGGCATCGCACTTCAGGACGTGGACGCAGCGGACGCCGAGCGCCACGGACTGGCCACCGCTACTTCGAAGGGCTGATCTGATGGACAACACCTTGAATGGCCGCAAGGCTCTGGTGACTGGAGGCGCGAGCGGAATCGGGTCCGCCTGTGCGCGGGCGCTCGCCGCCCGCGGGGCCAAAGTAGTAGTGGCCGACGTCGACGCCTCCGGAGCAGGGAAACTCGCCGACGAGCTGGGCGGCACGGCGTGGGAAATAGACCTGCTCGACACCGGCGCGCTCGCCGCGCTCAGCATCGACTGCGACATCCTGGTCAACAACGCCGGGATCCAGAAGATTGCGCCTATCGAAGAGTTCGACCCCGCAGAGTTCCGGCGAATTGTGGCCTTGATGCTGGAAGCGCCGTTCCTGCTGATCCGCGCAGCCCTGCCGCACATGTACGCCAACGGTTTCGGGCGGATCATCAACATCTCCTCGGTCCACGGGCTGCGGGCCTCGGCGTACAAGAGCGCCTACGTCTCGGCCAAGCACGGGCTCGAAGGGCTCAGCAAGGTCACTGCCCTGGAGGGCGGGGAGCGCGGGGTGACGTCCAACTGCATCAACCCCGGCTACGTCCGGACGCCCCTCGTGGAGCGGCAGATCGCCGACCAGGCGAGGCTCCACGGCATCCCCGAAGCCGAGGTGCTCGCCAAGGTGATGCTGACGGAGTCCGCGGTGAAACGGCTGGTGGAGCCTTCCGAGGTGGCGTCGCTGGCGGCCTGGCTGGCCTCCGACGACGCCGGAATGGTCACCGGCGCGAGCTACACCATGGACGGCGGCTGGTCAGCGAGGTAATCCCCGCACCCCCGCCCTTCACGCCCCGCGAGGTGACAGTTAATGCCAATGTTCGACGCGAACATTGGCATTAACTGTCACCTCGGCGCGGGGAAGATGGGATCACACAGTCTCGTCGACCAACTCGGCCCGGCGGAGGCCACCACCGCGGACCCATAGCTTGTAGGCCACAAACAAAAGGCCCAGCCAGGTGGCGCCCACGTAGAGGGCAACGCGCGTGTCTTCGAAAACGCCCAGGATCACGATCACCATGGCCATGAAAGCGATGGTCAGGATTGAGGCGACCGGCCACAACGGGGAACCGAATTCCGACGCCGGCAGGCTCTTCCGCTTGATCTCACGCTTCATGGCCACGTGTGATGCCAGGATCATCACCCACACCCACACGGTGGCGAACGTGGCGATGGAAGCGATCACCACGAACACGTCCTCGGGAATCATGGCGTTCAGGACGACGCCCACCAGCAGGATGCCACCCATCATCACCACGGTCATCCAGGGAACACCATGCCGGGAAATCTTGCCGAAGCTCTTGGGTGCGTGGCCCTGCTGGGCCAGGCCGAAGAGGATGCGCCCGGCGCCGAAGATGTCGCTGTTGATGGCGGACAATGCTGCCGTGATCACCACGGCGTTGAGGATATGGGGTGCAGCCGGAATGCCAAGTCCGTCGAAGATCTGGACGAAGGGGCTGCCGCTGCTGCCGATCTCGTTCCACGGGAAGATGCTCATCAGCACTCCGAGTGTGAGGACGTAGAAGAGCAGCACGCGGACGGGAACGGTGTTCACTGCCTTCGGGATGACCTTCTTGGGGTCGGCGGCCTCGCCCGCGGTAATGCCGATCGTTTCGATCCCGCCGAAGGCAAACATCACGACGGCGAACGCGGCCAGGAGGCCCTCGAAACCGTTCGGGAACAAACCGCCGTGCTCCACCAGGTTCCCCAACCCTGGTGCCACGCCTCCGCCGTCGTTCCCTGACTGGAAGCCGAAGGCGATGATGGCTGCGCCGCCAACGATCATGGCGATAATCGCCACAACCTTGATGAGCGAGAACCAGAACTCGAGCTCACCGAAGACCTTCACGCTCAACAGGTTAAGGGCACCGAGGAAGAGAATGATCGCCAGGATCCAGATCCAGCGATCCACCTGCGGGAACCAGAAGCCCATATAGATGCTGAAGGCCGTGACGTCGGCAATGGCAACTATCGCCATCTCGAAGACGTATGTCCATCCCGTCACGAAGCCTGCGAACGGTCCGAGGTACCGGCTGGCGTACTGGCCGAAGGAACCGGAGACCGGGTGCCGGACGGCCATTTCACCCAGGGCCCGCATCACCATGAACACCGCGGCACCGCCGATGATGTAGGCGAGGAGCACGGCGGGTCCGGCTTTTTGGATGGCCGAGGCCGAACCGTAGAAGAGCCCGGTGCCGATGGCTGATCCGAGTGCCATGAAGCGGATATGGCGGACGTTGAGGCCACGGCTGAGTGCCGAACCTGCAGCTTGGAGGGCAGGGGTCTCCACAGCCAGCTTGGTCTGTTGCATGGTAAAACCTTCTCGTCTTTGGGAGGGGATCGCTATCCAGCAGATCACTTTTGGCCCGCTTGTGATCGGATTCACGGCGGTTTGCTGTCTTCGATCGCAGACACTTGGGTAAATGCGCACATAGTCTGGTATCCCGGACGCGTCCCGGTCCCCAATGCTGGCCACGATGCCCGGAAGGGGAGCATCCTTAAGTACGGGATACCGGACAAGCAGGAACTTTCGCCTCCTGAAGGAACCCCCAAGAACACCCGAGCAATGAGGCAACATGACATCCACGCCACTGGCAACCGGAAAATCCAAGGTCCCGGCCGCAGAGAACACCTTGCGCATCCTCAAGCTGCTGGCTTCCCGCCGCGGACCCATGGCGGCGTCGAACATAGCCACCGCGCTCGGCCTGCCGCGTTCCAGCGTGTACCACCTTTTGGGTGTCATGGAGGCCAACGGCTTTGTGCTGCACCTCCACGAAGAACAGCGCTACGGGCTGGGGATCAGCGCCTTCGAGCTCAGCTCGGCCTACTCCCGGCAAGAGCCCTTGTCCCGGCTCGGACGACCCATGTTGGCCTCCCTTGTTGACGCCATCGGCGAGAGTGCCCACCTTGCCGTCCTCCACGGCCGCGACGTGCTGTACATCGTTGAGGAACGCGCCAAGAACCGCCCCAGCCTGGTGACCGACGTCGGGGTCCGGTTGCCCAGCCACCTCACCGCCAGCGGGCGGGCCATCCTGGCTGCGCTGCCGAAATCGCAGGTTCGTGCCCTGTACCCGAACGCTGCCGCCTTCACTTCGCGGCACGAAGTGGAATTTCCCATCATGAAGTACTCGGCCCTGTCGTCGCATTTGGACCAGGTCAGGCAGCGGGGATATGCCACCGAAAACGGCGAAGTGACACCGGGTTTCGGGTCCATCGCGGCTGCTGTTACGGACCATTTGGGATGGCCGACGGCGGCAGTCGCCGTGACGTTCCTGGAAGACAAAGTGCCGGCGGAGCAATGGCCCGTACTCGCTGCCCGCATCCGTAAGGCGGCCGACGAGTTGTCCGTCCGCATCCACGGCCGTCCGGCCGGTTGAGCTGAGCTAGCTAGCTCCGTGTTTCGCGTTCCACGATCTCCCGGAACGCTTCCAGCTCGCCGCGGAAGCTCCCGCGGTACGAGCCCAGGGAAAACAGCCGACCAAAGATTCCCGCGATGAATCCCCGGGTCACGAACTCCTGGTTCAGCCGTGTGCCCGCACCTTCAGGCACGAATGTCACATCAGATTCACCCTTCAGGATCGCGTTTCCGAAGCGCGTCCGGAGGTGTTTGGGGCGCTCGACGGCAAGGACTTCGGTGGGGCTTGCCATCCGCCCGAACCACACGGTGTACCGGCTGCCGGGCTGATCAACCGGACCAACACGGTCTGTCACGCGGGTAACCCCTCCGATCCACTCCTTGAAGCGGTCCGCATCCGTCCAGGTGGCAAAGACCTGCTCCGGCGGCGCTGCGATGAAGGTCGAAACCTTGTAAGTTCCCATGCCTTCAGCATGCTCTTCTTCACCCCTGAATTCGAGATCCCCCGCACAACCCAACTGGCTCGCATTAGGGGTTGTTCTGAGCCCTCAAAACAACCACTAATGCGAGCTAGTTGGGTCTGTAATACCGGACAGCACCCATCCAAAAGCCGTTCCACGAGCGGAACGGAGGGGCTCTACTGGATACAGAAGATCTTTCAATCACAAAGTTCCACCGAGAGAAGGAGCCACCATGGCACCCGCCGATTTCACAACAGGAGCCCGCCCGGTCAAAGCCGCCCGCGGCACGGAGCTCACCGCCAAGTCCTGGCAGACCGAAGCACCGCTGCGCATGCTGATGAACAACCTCGACCCCGAGGTTGCCGAGCGCCCTGACGATCTGGTGGTTTACGGCGGCACCGGCCGGGCCGTCCGTTCCTGGGATGCCTTCGACGCCATCACCCGGACGCTGGAAACCATGGAGAAGGACGAGACCCTTCTGGTCCAGTCCGGAAAGCCGGTGGGCGTGTTCCGCACCAACGAGTGGGCGCCGCGCGTGCTGCTGGCCAACTCCAACCTGGTGGGGGACTGGGCAACGTGGCCGGAGTTCCGCCGCCTCGAAGCCGAGGGCCTGACCATGTACGGGCAGATGACTGCCGGTTCGTGGATCTACATCGGCACCCAGGGCATCCTGCAGGGCACCTACGAGACCTTTGCCGCCGTCGGACGCAAGCTCGCTGAAGAGGGCCGCGTGGCCGCGGGGGCCGAGTCCGAGGGTCCGCTGGCCGGGACGCTGACCCTGACCGGTGGTTGTGGTGGCATGGGCGGCGCCCAACCGCTCGCCGTCACGCTGAACGACGGCGCGTGCCTGATCGTCGATGTCGACGAGACCCGCCTGCGCCGCCGCGCCGGCAAGCGCTACCTCGACGAGGTGGAGACCGACCTGGACACCGCCATCGCCAAGGTGCTCAAGGCCAAGGAAGAACGCCGCGGCTGGTCCGTGGGATATGTGGGCAACGCCGCCGAGGTGTTCCCGGAACTGCTCCGCCGCCACAAGGCAGGCGAACTGACGATCGACATCGTCACTGACCAGACCTCCGCCCACGATCCGCTGTCCTACCTGCCCGAGGGCATCACGGTGGAAGAGTGGCACACCGAGGCTGCAGCCGACCCGGAGGGCTTCACCAAGAAGGCCCAGGCCTCCATGGCCCGCCACGTACAGGCGATGGTGGAATTCCAGGACGCCGGGGCCGAGGTCTTCGACTACGGCAACTCCATCCGCGACGAAGCCCGCAAGGGTGGCTACACCCGGGCCTTCGAGTTCCCCGGCTTTGTCCCGGCCTACATCCGGCCGCTGTTCTGCGAGGGCCTTGGCCCGTTCCGCTGGGTGGCGCTCTCCGGGGACCCGGAAGACATCCGCGTCACTGACGAGGCCATCAAGGAACTGTTCCCCGAGAACAAGCACCTGCACAAGTGGATCGACGCCGCCGCCGAGCGCGTGGAGTTCGAAGGCCTCCCGGCCCGCATCTGCTGGCTCGGCTACGGCGAGCGCCATAAGGCCGGCCTGCTCTTCAACAGGCTCGTGGCCGAAGGCAAGGTCAAGGCCCCGATCGTGATCGGCCGCGACCACCTGGACTCCGGCTCCGTCGCGTCTCCGTACCGTGAGACCGAGGCCATGAAGGACGGCTCGGACGCGATCGCCGACTGGCCGCTCCTGAACGCCCTCACCGCGGCGTCCTCGGGCGCCACCTGGGTATCCATCCACCACGGCGGCGGCGTGGGAATCGGCCGCTCCATCCACACCGGCCAGGTCTCCGTGGCCGACGGCACCGAACTCGCTGCAGCAAAGCTGACCGCACTCCTGACCAACGACCCCGGCATGGGCGTCATCCGCCACGCCGACGCAGGCTACGAACGCGCCATTGAGGTAGCCAAGGAACGCGGCGTCCGCATCCCCATGAATGAAGGTAAGTAATCCCATGACAACTATCGCGAACGAACAACTCACCGTCACCCTTGGCTCCAGCGGCGTGACCCCGGAAGACGTCGTCGCCGTCGCGCGCCACGGCGCCAGGGTGATCCTTTCCCCCGAAGCCCTGGATACGGTTGCCAAGGTCCGTGCGCACATCGACGGTCTGGCCACCAGTGACGTCCCCGCCTATGGCATCTCCACGGGCTTCGGCGCGCTGGCCAACCGCCACATCCCCAACGACCTCCGCACCCAGTTGCAGAAGTCGCTGATCCGCAGCCACGCCGCCGGCATGGGACCGGCGGTGGAGAGGGAAGTCGTCCGCGGCATCATGTTCCTCCGCGCCAAGACCCTCGCGTCCGGCCGGACGGGCGTCCGTCGCGTGGTTCTGCAGACCATGGTGGATGTCCTCAATGCAGGCATCACGCCGGTGGTCCGCGAGTTCGGTTCGCTGGGCTGCTCCGGCGACCTCGCACCGCTCTCCCACTGCGCGCTGGTTCTCATGGGCGAGGGTGAAGCATCAGGGCCCGACGGCGAACTGTACGGGGCCGAGGGCAAGGCACCTGTTGCTGAGCTGCTCGCGCAGCACGGCATCGAGCCGGTCACGCTCGCCGAGAAGGAGGGCCTGGCCCTCGTCAACGGCACCGAGGGCATGCTGGGAATGCTGCTCATGGCCATCGCCGACCTCCGCGTCCTCCTGGCGACCGCCGATGTCACCGCGGCCCTCAGCGTGGAGGCCCTCCTGGGCACTGACCAGGTGTTCCTGCCCGAGCTGCACGCAGCCCTGCGTCCCCACCCGGGCCAGGCTGCCAGCGCGGACAACATGCTCCGGGTGCTGTCCAACTCACCGATCGTGGCTTCCCACCGGATCAACGACACCAAGGTCCAGGACGCCTACTCGCTCCGTTGCGCACCTCAGGTTGCCGGCGCAGTCCGCGACACCGTGGACCATGCCGCCTTGGTGGCTTCGCGTGAGCTTGCCGCAGCGATCGACAACCCGGTGGTCCTTCCCGACGGTCGCGTGACGTCCAACGGCAACTTCCACGGCGCGCCCGTGGCCTACGTCCTGGACTTCCTTGCCATCGCCGTTGCTGACCTCAGTTCCATTGCCGAGCGACGCACGGACCGCATGCTGGATCCGGCCCGTTCCCACGGCCTCCCGGCATTCCTTGCCGCGGATCCGGGCGTGGATTCGGGCCTGATGATTGCCCAGTACACGCAGGCCGGCCTTGTTTCCGACAACAAGCGGCTCGCTGTTCCGGCGTCGGTGGACTCCATCCCGAGCTCCGCCATGCAGGAGGACCACGTCTCCATGGGCTGGCACGCGGCCCGGAAGCTGCGCAAGGCCGTGGAGAACCTCCGGCGGGTGCTCGCCGTCGAACTGGTCACCAGCGCACGCGCCCTGGACATCCGGACGCAGCTTTCCGACGGCGAACTCACCCCGGGTCCGGCGGGTACCGCCGTGATCGGGGTGCTTCGCGAAGTGGTGCAGGGGCCGGGTACGGACCGGTTCCTGTCGCCCGAACTGGAAGCGGCTGACCGCCTGGTTGGCTCCGGTGCGGTCCGCGCGGCCGCCGAATCCGCCGTCGGGGTTTTGGCCTGACGTCGAATAAAACGCTCATTTGAGCGGCAAATTTGTCACGCCCCGGAAATTGTTCGCAACGCAGCGTCCGGGGCGTGGCAAATGTAGTAATACTTATGGTGTACGTCACGTCCGGCGACAACGGTGTCCCGGGCTTGACGGTCAAGTGAATAACTAACAGAGAACATCCACAAAGGGGTAGAAGTTCAATGAAGGCACGGGGAGCAGTACTTTCCAGAAGAAGCGCACACGCGGCAACGGTTGCCGACTGGAGGCAGCTTAAGGTCGGGGAGCGGGTGGAAGTCATCAAGTACGCCCACGTGATCGCAGCCGGTCTGGTGGAAGAGGTCTCCCTGAGCGGCAACGTGTTGTGGCTCGAGCATTCGGGACCCGGCGTCACCGAAGAGGGCAAGGAACTCTTCATGAAGTCCGACGGCGTGATCCTCCGCCGCGCCTAAAGCACCCTCCTGCACCCAACTCCACCCAAGCACCCAACCAGGTCGCATTACTGCGCGTTTTGAACGCTCAAAACGCGCACAAATGCGACCTGGATGGGTGCCGCTTAACCGACAAACCGGGGCCTGTCCCTTCCGCGGGTAGTAGTGCGGAAGGGGCAGGCCCCGGTTGTCGTTTCGCTGCGAGCTGCTGAAGAGCGGCTCAGGCAGCGAGGACTTCGTGGGTCTGACCGAAGGGAACGGATTCGTCCAGGGCCACGGTGTAGGTGCCGGGCTCGTGCCGGGTCACCAGGATGCCGCAGTTGGCGTCTGCAGCGGCGCTCTCAATGAGGGCATCCACGGCACGGTCAAGTCCGTCGTGGATTTCGTCTGCCTTCGAAAAGGACAGGCGAATCTCGCGTTCTACTGTCGTAGCAGTGGTCATTTGGGGGCCTCCTCTTACTTGTCGCATGCGAGGGCGACCCGACAATCATAAAACCTTCAAGCCAATTATTTGTAAGATGACTGGCAACCCTGTGATCCGTGTCTCATCTCCGGACCATTGCCCGGAGCAGCTTTACGGCCACTGACAGGGCTGCGATATCCATGGGTCCGGGCTTGATCGCCTCTTGGATGGTCTCCTGGATCCGCGTCAGTTGTTCGATGTTTCCGCGCTCCCAGTCCATGATCCGCTCCACGGGGTCATGGGCAGCGGCCGGGGAACGGGGTGTGTGGCGGACAACCGCACGGGTCATGTCCGCCAGCACGAGGTACATGTCGTCCCGCAGGGCGGCACGCGCCAGGGATTCCCAGTGGGTGTCGCGGGGGAGCCGGGTGATGTGCTGCAGCAGACGGATGGCCGAGATCCGCTCGAACACGGCAAAGTACACCTCGGCAACGGCCTCTGCGGGTTCCTGAAGCTCTTCGGCAATCGCCGCGATGTCCAGCAGCCCGTAGCTGACCAGCAACTCGGAGGCACGGAGCCCCAGTTGATGAGGCAGCCCCACGGCGTCCGAGTGGGCAAGAAGGTCCAGCGAAAAGCTCAAGTTGAATCCATGCAGGAAGCGCGTGAAGTTTGACCGCATCAATGCCATGGGGCTTTCCAGTCGGGCAAACGCATCGGCTACGGGCTTGTCGCGGAAGTCGTGGGTGACGTACCAACGCACTGAACGGTCCAGCAGGCGTCGCATGTCCAAGGCAACCGCCGCTCCATGCTCAGTGGGGATGTTCGCTGGAATTGCCGCTATTGCCTCTGTTACCGCATCAAAATCCCAGATCCGGCGCATGACGACGAATCCACGGGCCACTGCCGCAGCGGACACGGTGGTTTCCTCCATGGCCCTGAAGGCGAAGGAGATCCCGCCCATGTTGATCATGTCGTTGGCTACCACCGTCGCCACTATTTCCCGGCGGAGGGGATGGGTGGCAAGGTGCTCGCCGAACCTTTCGGAGAGCTGCTTGGGGAAGTAGGAATGGAGGGTTTGCGAGAACCAGGGATCATCTGCCAGTCCACCGTCGGTCAGCTCCCGGGCGAGCTCGATCTTGGCGTAGGCCGCCAGCACGGCCAGTTCCGGGGTGGTCAGGCCTTTGCCGGTGAGGACCCGGGCGCGCAGCTCTTCGTTGGACGGCAGGGATTCCAGTTTCCGGTCCATCTCCGTCACGGATTCCAGCCAGTCCATGGTCCGTTCGAAGCTGGGGCTCCACTCCAGGGCCAGCTGTTTGTCGTTGACCAGGAGGGTGTTCTGGTGGTCGTTGGTTTTCAGGACGAGCCGTCCTACCTCGCTTTGGAGGTCCTGCAGGAACGCTGTGCGTTCGGCCGCGGGCATCCTTCCGGCGGAGATCATGCGGTCCAGGAAGATCTTGATGTTCACCTCGTGGTCCGAGCATTCGACCCCGGCGGAATTGTCGATCGCATCCGTGTTCACGAGGATCCCGGCAAGGGCAGCTTCGATCCTGCCGCGCTGGGTCACGCCAAGGTTCCCGCCCTCGGCGATGATGTGCGTGCGGAGCTGCGTGGCGTCCACGCGGATAGCGTCGTTGGATTTGTCTCCCACGTCCGCGTTGGTTTCCGTGGAAGCCTTCACATAGGTCCCGATCCCGCCGTTGTACAGGAGGTCCACCGGTGCCGTTAGTACGGCGCGCAGAAGCTCCGGCGGGGTCATCGCCGTCGTGTTTTCCTGCAGGCCCAAGGCAACGCG
Source organism: Paenarthrobacter sp. PAE-2 (assembly GCF_026013155.1). Taxonomy (NCBI): domain Bacteria; kingdom Bacillati; phylum Actinomycetota; class Actinomycetes; order Micrococcales; family Micrococcaceae; genus Paenarthrobacter; species Paenarthrobacter sp. PAE-2. Next base: position 29,376 of record NZ_JAPDNV010000028.1, read on the forward strand.
CACTTGTTCGCTGATCCGGATGGACTTTTCCGAGCGGGCGAACACGCCACCGCCGGGGCTCAGTTTGCTGGCATCGTAGTCCGCCCAGGACGAGCGGGGCAGTGTGAAGAGCCTCTCCCGTTCCGCGTAGGAAGCAAGCGGGTCAGGGGTGGGGTCCAGGAAGATGTGCCGGTGGTCGAACGCCGCCACCAGTTTGATGTGGTTGGACAGGAGCATGCCGTTGCCGAAGACGTCGCCGCTCATGTCCCCGATCCCCACTACGGTGAAGTCCTCTGCGCGGGAATCGATCATCAGTTCACTGAAGTGGTGGCGTACCGACTCCCAGGCGCCCCGGGCCGTGATGCCCATCTGCTTATGGTCGTAGCCCACTGATCCGCCGGACGCGAAGGCATCACCCAGCCAGAAGCCGTACTCCGCTGCTATGGCGTTGGCGAGGTCGGAGAAGGCGGCCGTCCCCTTGTCGGCGGCAACCACGAGGTAGTAGTCGTCGCCGTCGTGCCTTACCACCCGGGGCGGCGGCACGACCCGGCCGGCCGGTCCGTCGTCGGGATCCGGCACCAGGTTGTCCGTCACGTCCAGCAGGCCACGGATGAAAGTGCGGTAGCTTTCCTGGCCCTCGGCAAGCCACGCCGCCCGGTCTTCTGCCGGGTCCGGGAGCCGCTTGGGGAAGAACCCGCCCTTGGCGCCGGTAGGGACGATCACCGCGTTCTTCACGGTCTGTGCCTTCACCAGTCCCAGGACTTCCGTGCGGAAATCCTCCCGCCGGTCCGACCAGCGCAAACCGCCCCGCGCGATCGCTCCAAAGCGCAAGTGAACGCCCTCGACCCGTGGCGAGTACACCCAGATCTCAAACTTCGGCCGCGGCGCCGGCGCAGCAGGGATACCGGCGGGGCTGACCTTGAAACTGATGCAGGGCCTGTCCAGGTAGAAGTTGGTCCGCAGAGTGGCCTCCACCAGGCTGGCCAGCGAACGCAACAGCCTGTCCGCATCAAGGACGGGGACGGCGTCGATGGCTTCGGCGAGCCTGGCCCGCGCTGCGTGGACGGCCTGTGTCCGGTGGCTCAGTTCACTGCTGCCCTCTTCGAACACATCCCCGTCGCCCGCGTGCGCACCCGGGTCCGGTTCGAACAGGTCAGCGGCGATCAGGTCCGGGTTGAATTTGGCTTCGAACAGCTCCAACAGCGCGCGGGTTGCCGCAGGGTTGGTCCGGAGGGTCTCTGCCATGAAGCTGTACGAATTGGCACTGCCCAATTGCCGCAAATACTTGGCATAGGCCCGCAGCACGGCAACGTGCCGCCAACCCAGGCCCTCCCGAATGACCAACGCATCAAAGGCGTCCGACTCCGAGTCCCCGCGCATCGCCGCCTGGAACGCCACGGCGAGCAAGTGACCCGTTGCGAGGGGATCCACGCCCCGCGGGTATTTCAAGCCCAGGTCGTAGAGGAAGAACTGCCTTTCATCGGCCCGCTGGACATCGAACGGCCGTTGGTCCAGCACTTGGAGACCCAGATTGTGGAACAACGGGAGGATCTGGGTGAGGCTCTTGGGTCGGGTCAGGTAAAGGCGCACGCGGGCGTCCTCAGCCAGGACTGCGGTGCCCGGACGGGTGTACACGGACAAGATGGGGTCCTGTTCGTCCTCGCCGGGGAGGAAACTCTCGAACCGGGCAATGTCCGTTACCGCGTCCTCTACTTCATAGTCCGCTTTGTAGCTCGCTGGAAAAGCTGCGGCCCACAGCCCGGAAAGCCGGCCGGCCTTCTCCCGCGGGTAGGCGGCCTGGAGCGCCTCGTCCAGCCCTTGGGCCCAGGAACGCGTGGCGGCAATGATGCGCTGCTCCAGCGTCGCGGAATCGACGACGGCGGATGGCGCCTCGTACGGGCCGGCGCCAGGTGGGGGTGTGCTGCCTTCCGGGCCGGCGTACGGGCCGGCCGCCAACGGAAGAAGGATCCGGAAGAAGACGCGGGCCATTGCGGATTCGCCCAAGCGCAGCTCAAACTCGATGTCATCCGAGCCGAACGCTTCACGCAGTTCCCGTTCGATGTTCAGGCGAACGGCTGTGTTGTAACGACGGCGCGGTAGGAACACCAAAGCAGTCATGAACCGGCCGAACGAATCGGGACGCAGGAACAGCCGGGTGCTGTGCAGCTCCTGCAAGCGGAGGATCTCCCGGGCGTGCAGGGCCAACTGCGAGGCCTCTATGTGGAACAGCTCGTCCCGTGGGTAGGCGTCCATCACGGCCAGGAGTTCCTTGCCGTGATGCGATGAGGCCGGGTAGCCCAAAGTCCGCAACGCCTCGGACACGGTGTCCCGGATGACAGGGATGTCCAGCACCGGGTGGGCCGAGGAGCTGGGAGAGAACAAGCCCACGAAGGTGTGTTCCCGGGCGGCGGGCGTCCTTACCGTTACTTCATCGAGGTAGGCGTGGCGGAGGACCGTGGAACGTTTGGTGGACTTGGTGAGCGTCAGGAGTGGGCCCTGCACCGTGGTGGGACTGTTGGGGTCTCCGGGCTCGCGCAGGATCCCCAGGCCGCCGCTCTGCCCGGTCGATCCGGCGGAGCCGCCGGCCCGGGAGGTCGAAGCGCCGGAGCCGGCAGACCGGTAGCCTAGGAAGACGAGGTTTCCCGCGTCCAACCACCGAAGCAGCTGCTGTGCTTCACGGGAATCCTTCACTGCATCTTCGCCCGAGCCGGTACTTCCTTCCAGTTCCGCGAGTGTCCGCTCCAAACCTGCGTGCATGGCGTCGGCATCTTCCGCGGCGGCCTGCACATCCTTCAACACGGCATGTATCCGGGCAATCAGGAGTTCGGTGCCGTCCTCGTCCGCCAAACGCGGGATGTCCAGCGCCAGCCACGCTTCGGTGCGGTCGTCGTCGTGCGTTGCCGGGGAGGGCGCCACGCCGGTGGGCAATCCCGTGCGGTGCGGACCGCTGCGGATTCGGGTGAGCCGGTGCGTTGCAGGGTCCCGTTCGACGCGGAACACCGGGTGGACCAGGAGCCGGATGGACGAGGTGTCGCGGGCAAGCTCGGCCGTGACGGAGGGGAGAAGGTACGGCAGGTCATCCGCGACGATCGCCACCACGCTGGAATCGGTCTCGTGGAGGATGCCTACCAGGGCCTGCCCGGGTTCGCGGCGCTCGGCCAGTGTCCGATGGTAGCGGGCCCGCTCGAGGAGTGTCTCCGGAGTGTAATTGCGGACGTCGTCGTCCGATACGTGTTCGTAGTAGTCGGTCAGGAACCCATCGGCCGGCTCATTCCCGGGTGCCATGCTTTCATGATCGCCGCGGGATGGCAGTTAATGCCAGTGGCTACAGGGCGGTTTCTCCGCGACTGCGCATTAGGTCTGCCGTGGACTCTTCCGTTGGGCCCTGAGAGGAGCCATGTACGCGGAGGTCTGGCTTACGGGCGCCACGGGCCAAGGCCGTGTGCCGTACCAGTGATGCAGCGGACGGGCTATACGCCTTTGACCTCGTAGCGTCGCTCAATGTTTGCAGTTGCCCTTCCCCATTCGCTCTCAGCGACTCGTTGCTGGTGGGCACGAAACGACGCGGCGTCCTGGAACTCTTCATCGACCTGCCAGATCAGCGGGTTTTGGGTGGGGTTCACCTCGAAGGAAAGACATCCTGGCTCAGCGCGCGTCAGCTGGGTGTGCAGGGGTAGGTGCTGGACCACCACGGCGACTTGTTCCTGGTTCATGCAAACAAGCTGGCCGGTGAGGATGACATTGCTCATGACTCATCCTTGCATCTGCGGACACAGCATCAGGCATTAATCCGTTGAAGGATTCATCACCGGATCCGCGGAGAGGCCATAGCGGGCTTTTACCGCGATTGAGCGGGGCGAATCAAAGTTCATATCCCGCGGTTTCACCCCGCCGCAGGCTTTCGCCGGACTACGTGACATTTGCCGCGCGCTGCCCCGTATGGAAGGTGCGCCGATGCACGGTCCTCCCACCCAGCTTCGCCACGCCTGCGCCAATCAGCAACGTGAGAATGGCCGCGGCGGCGTGGGTGTAGAGCATCAGATCCGCCCCGTGGACGGCGCCGCCACCGGACGCTGCCGCAGGGAGATCCGCGGGGATCTGCCCCGTGCCGTGCAGGTGGTCCAGGGAACCGAGGCCAGGGAAGGAACCACCCAAGGCATCGAAGCCGAAGAACAGCACTTGCTGCGCCGCTCCGGAAATAAGCAGCAGCAAGATGGGGCCGTGGATCCAGTGCGTGATCAGTTGGGCCGCCAAGGCAGACAAAGCCACGAATCCCAGCAGGATGGGGATGGCCGGGGCGCTTCCACCGGAAACAACGTGGGCACCCAGACCCAGGGCAACGGCCACCGGTCCGGCCACCCAGGTCCACTTATTCCGGACAGTGCCCTTTCGCGGAACATCCACAGGAGTCGTGCTCATCGCCATCCTTCCCTCCACAAGGCTATGGGGATGATGTGCCCAACAAAAGGGTTAGCCAAACACAGTTAGCTCAGCAGCGTGTTCACCAGCCGAGCAGCGACCTTGGCGGTACGCCCATCAATGTCGAACTCAGGATTCAGCTCCGCCACATCAAGATGCACAAGCTTCCCGCTGGCGGCCACTTGTTTGCAGACGGCGCTGATCACCGGCAGCGGCACCCCGTACGCGGCCGGAGCGCTGACGCCGGGCGCCACCGCTGCGGGCATCACGTCAAGGTCGATCGTCAAGTAAAGGACGTCGATGCCCGCCAGGAAATCGGCCACGAACGTCTCCACGACCTCCGGCGCGCACGCCTCGTCCAACAAGTACTTCACGCCCAGCCGCTCCGCTGTGTCGAAGAGGGTCCGCGTGTTGTTGGGTTCGGAAATACCGACGACGGCGTACTGCAGTTCGCGGCCAGCGGCGGCTTCTTCCTGGGCCATTTGGAGGAACGGCGTTCCCGAGCTCGGGACGGGCTCGTCGCGCAGGTCAAAGTGGGCGTCAAGATTCAGCACACCCAGCCGTTTGCCGCGGAGCGCTTCGGCGCCGGCCACCCCCAGGTAGCTGGCGAACGCGGTTTCGTGGCCCCCGCCGAGCACAACCGTGAGGTTGCCGGCGTCGATCAGTCCGGAGACGGCACGTCCGGCGCGTGCCTGGCCGTCCTCCAGCTGGTCGCCCTCCACCACCACGTCACCGGCGTCGAACACTTCCCGGTCCAGGTGGAACGCCAGCGGACCCAGCGCCGCACGGATCGCGGCCGGAGCCGCGGCAGCACCCACCCGCCCCTTGTTGCGGCGAACCCCTGCGTCGCTGCAGAAGCCCAGTACGACGGCGGAGCGCACGCCGGCAGCGGCGGTCCCGGCAGCGTGGGGAGCCACAGCCTGCCACCAGCGACGGTGCTCAGGGCCGTCGCCGTCGAAGCGGCCGGTCCATGCGGTGGGGGTGACGTCTACGGCGGGGGCGCTGGTTTCCATGGTTTAAGCACACCGGACCCGGACTGCCAATGCCAGCAGTTCCGGGCCCGGAGTGTCTGAAATACCGGAATGGGGCTACTTCACCCCGAGCAGTTCCTCCACGGTGCCGATGCCGAAGAACAGCAGGAATGCCGCAGCCACGGCCCACATCAAGGGGTGTACCTCGCGGGCGCGGCCCTGGAACGTGCGGATCAGGACGTAGGAGATGAAGCCTGCGCCGAGGCCGTTGGCGATTGAGTAGGTGAACGGCATGAGGGCGATGGTCAGGAACGCCGGGATGCCGACGCCCCAGTCCTGCCAGTCAATCTTGCCCACCTGCGAAACCATCATGAAGCCCACCACAACAAGGGCGGGCGCAACAGCTTCAAACGGGACGAGGTTGATCAACGGCGTGAAGAACATGGCCACCAGGAACAGGACACCTGTGACGATCGAGGCAAGGCCGGTCCGGGCGCCCTCGCCAATGCCGGCGCCGGATTCGACGAAGATCTGGTTGGAGGACACCGAAGCTCCGCCGCCCACAATGGCGCCGAGCGCATCAACCTGGAGAACGCGGTCCACGTTGGGGATGTTGCCGTGCTCATCCACGGTTCCGGCCTCATTGGCCAGGCCCACCATGGTGCCCATGGCGTCGAAGAAGATGCTGAGCAGGATCACGAAGGCCAGCAGGGCGGCACCGATGAAGCCAAGGTGTTCGAAGGCGCCAAAGGGGTTGGCCTTGCCGATCAGGGAGAGGTCCGGAGCGCCCCACTCGGACACCTTGGGCGCCACGAGCGACCAGCCGCGGGGGTTGATGGTGGTGCCGTCGTTGCTCGGGCCGATGTGCAGGGTGAATTCAAGGATCGCAGCCAGCGCGGTGGAGACGATGATGCCGATCAGGATGGCACCGCGTACCTTGCGCACCACCAGCGCGATGGTGAGGACCAGGCCGACCGCGAACACCAGCGTCGGCCAGCCCAGGAGTTTGCCGTCCACGCCCAGGCCCAGCGGAACGGTGGTTCCGGCGGCGTCGGGGATGCGGCGTACGAAGCCGGCGTTGACCAGGCCGATCAGCGCAATGAAGAGACCGATGCCCACCACGATCGCGGTCTTGAGCGCCTCGGGGACGGCCTTGAAGACGGCGGTCCGGAATCCGGTGAGGACGAGGATCAGCATGGTCAGGCCGGAGAGGACCACCAGACCCATCATGTCCGGCCATGTCAGGCCCGGGTGCGAGGCAACAGTGACGGCCACAAACGCGTTGACGCCCAGGCCCGTGGCTACGGCAAAGGGATGCTTGGCCCAGGCACCCATGAGGATGGTCAGGATGCCTGCCACGAAGGCCGTGGTGGCGGCGACGGCCGTGAAGCCCAGCGATGCCCCGCTCGAGTCAGCCCCCGACAGGATGAGGGGGTTCAGGACCACGATGTAGCTCATGGCAAAGAAGGTCGCGAAGCCGCCACGGATTTCCCGCGAATATGTGGATCCACGTTCGGAGATCTTGAAGTAGCGGTCGATTGCAGAACCCTGTTTAAGCATGGATGTCTCCGGGGATCGTGTGAGTGTGCTCTCAAATCCTATGCCCGCCCGTGCGGGGAGACCTGACGATTCGCCTAGTCTGTAAGGAAGCCAACATTAGGAGAAACCGCCCCATGCGCACCATCCGACCGCTCCTGGCCGCCGTCGTTGCTGCCCTCGCCTTCGCCTCGGCGCTGCTTTCCGGGGCCGCCCCGGCATCGGCGCACGACGTCGCAGAATCCACGAGTCCGGCCAGCGGAGCCACGGTGGCGGAAGTTCCGGCGTCGGTCTCCGTCACGTTCAATAACCGGCCACTGGCTATTGGTTCGGGCATGTCGGTGACAGCGGGCGGGGAGAACTGGGCGGACGGCGCCGTGCAAATCATCGACAACCAGGCGGTCCAAAAACTGCGCCCCGGCGCTCCGGCGGGCCAGTACACGGTGGTTTGGCGCGTCGTCAGCTCCGATTCGCACCCCATCGAAGGCACCTTTACGTTCACGGCAACAGCAGGAAGCACGACGTCGGAGGGGGCCACCGCGGGAGCCTCGCCGTCCGCGTCGGGCCAGGCAGGTTCGGGCACGGTTCCGAGTGCGGGAACTGCGGCCCCCGGAACCCCCGTCAGCGAACCGGCTCCGGACGCCTCCCAGCCGTTCCCGTGGAGCATCGTGGCGTTTGCTGCATTAGCTGTTGCGCTCGTTATTTTCCTGGCCGTTACGGCCCGTCGGAAATTGGCTGCCTCCAATGATGCCGAGGGCGATAAATCCGCGGAATGACGGGGTTTTCTACATACCTGCGAAAATCTCGAAAGGGTTACTGCGACACGCTCGACGCGCACTTCTCGTTACTTAAATGTGACTTTGCCGTGATCATCGCGTACGGTAGTACCTGTGCCCGATCCGCATTCGGTGCACTTCCGGCCTGATTGCCTAGCTCTGCCGCAGGTCGGAATCCGTTCGCAGACATACCTACGGCAGAGACGGGGAACCCATTTTAGGCCGCCATTGAGCGCGCCTTGGGGTGAAGCCACGAAGCTTCCGCTGAACAGCGGTCGATAGTGGCCGGGTGACTCCCATCCGAATCCGACAGCTAACCTCGCAGGCATCGGGAGAGGCTTTTTCATGTCTTCACGCATTCTTCGCGGCCGTCGTAAGGCGGACAGCGTACGCCCCAATCCGTTCATCTCCATCTCCAAGGCAGTTGCCAGCAACGCTTCAGGCGCTGGCCGCCAGGCAGCCGTCATCGCTGCAGCTTCGGGTCTTGTCCTGACCGGTTCCATTGCTGCACACGCTGCCGAAACTCCGGCACAGGCTCCGGTCCAGCGGGACTCCAGCCCCGCCACGGTTGCTGAAACCGTTGCCGAAACCCCCAACAAGGTTGTCACTGCCGCAGCAACGGCCACAGTCAACTTCGAGCGTCCCGCTGTTGCTTCCGTAGCAGCACCGGTCATCGAAAAGCCGGCCCCTGTTGTTGAGGCTCCCAAGAAGGCAGCAGCCAAGGCTGCTGCAGCTCCTGCCGCTACCGCCACGGTTGCTGCTTCGGCACCTGCCGCTGCTGCTCCCGCAGCACCTGCCCCGGCACCCGCTGTTGGCGGCGTCAACGCAGCAATGGTTGCCTCGGCTTACGCCCAGATCGGTGTCATGCAGGACTGCACCGCCATGGTCGAAAAGGCCCTCGGCTCCGCAGGTATCCCGGTGGGCGACCTTGCACCCATGCAGTTCATGAACTACGGCAAGGTTGTCAGCGATCCCCAGCCCGGTGACATGATTGTCCAGTCCGGCCACGTTGCCATCTACATCGGCAATGGCCAGGCCATCTCCGGTGGCATCAACGGTAACCAGACCGGCATCCACCCGATCAGCTGGCTGACCGCAACCGGCCCGCTCACGTACGTCCGCGCCGGCGCATAAGCCTTACGCTTCACAAAAAGGCCGGCACCCCCGGAGGCTTTGTCCTCCCGGGGTGCCGGCCTTTTTGGTTTAAAGCTTTTTGGTCTAAGGCCACTGCTTCAAGGGCCCTGTTTCAGGGCTGCCTTGGTGGCGCTGTTGGGGTTGGCCCGGACTTAGGCGATCGCGAGGCCGGGCGCTGCGGGAAGTGCCACCTTCGAAGAGATGGCCTGTCCCACCGCCTTGGCCTGGCGGAGGACTTCCTTGGGGGTTGGCGTGATGAGTTCTCCCACTCCCACCAGATGCATGCCCACCGCGCGCATGGCGGCCACGAGGTTCTGACCAACGGCAATGCCCAGCTCGGCCAGCATTTTGCGCAGCTGGCTCTGTGCGCAACGCGTCACCACAACGTGGTCGGCAAGAAGAATGCCGTGGGCTGTGTGGACGGCCCACTGCCGAGGGGTTGCGAGGGGAGTTTCCGCAGCCGCGAGCAGGTCCAGCCGGACCGCCTTGGTGGTGTTGCGTACATCCAGGTGGTGACTGGCCGCGTAGTTCCGCAGGTGGCGGAGGATCTGGTTCCGTTCCAGCATGGAAGCGGGATCGGCAACCTCGCAACGTTGCAGCATGCCGGTATGCACGGAAGGACCCGTCTGCGCGAGTGGGCCGAAGCCGTCCACCACGATCGAACCCACGCCGTACCGGCTGAGTTCGCTGGCCACGGCGAGGCCTGAGAGTCCGGCTCCGATCACCACCGTGGTGGTTCGCTCCGTGGCGGAATCAGGCATGAGTGACACTGCGTGGTTCCTCCTTGACGTACGTGCCCAAAGGCAGAATTGGACGCTTCCGGTTCCCCAAACGGTCGCAAATAAATGGCCGGTATGTGTTCTGGAACACTCTCTCCGGCCATTCGGTGACTCGAACACTACAGAACTTTTGGGGCGTTGGGTAGCCTTCCTGACAGCGTGTTATTACTTCTTCCCGGAGCGCCCCGGGAGGGCCTTGAAACCGAGCCCGGACCGTTATGCAGATAGCGGAAAAGCCGCCTTGATTCGCTATAAGCAAACGAGAATAGTTGGCATTGGACGAGGAAGTCCCGTGGCTTCCTCGTTCACGGACATTCGCGCACAACATGAGGTGTAACACCCCTACGTGGAACCTCTGGCAGAATGGCCGGAACATCAAGCAGCAGGTGGAGAGGCGGGCCCCAAATGGACCAGCACGGTAGTCACGTTGAACATCCCCGCGGCGGTGACGCGGAAGCAGTAGCACCGGGCGGCATCGTGGTTGGAGTGGACGGCTCCGAACACGGACAATGCGCTTTGGTGTGGGCAGCGCGTGAAGCCGAACGCCGGCAACTTCCCTTGCACATCGTGACCGCTTATTCAGTGCCGATCTTCGCCGCTTCAGGGTTGGACGGCGGATACGCAACGGTGGACGACTCCGTGATCCGGGAAGGCGCCGAAGCCATCGCCAAACAGGCCATGGAGAAGGTTTCCGGCTACAACATCGACGTTGACGCCTCGGTGGAGAACGGGGATGCCGCCGGTGTCCTGCTGGATCTCTCCGCAGAAGCCGCCCTCCTGGTTTCGGGCAGCCGCGGACGCGGTGGATTCGTCGGCCGTCTGCTGGGCTCCGTCAGCAGCGCGCTGCCGGCCCACGCGAAGTGCCCCACAGTGACGGTGCCGTTGTACTGCGCCGACCGCCTGGGCCAGAGCACCGAGGACAAGCACATCAAGGCCGAACACGCGAAGGCCGGTCCCCGCACGGTGGAGAACATCGTTGTAGTTGGCGTTGACGGCTCCGAACAGGCGCGAGTGGCGGTCCTGGAGGCTGCTGAACAGGCAGAACGCATGGGCGCGAAGCTGCGGGTGGTCTGCGCTGTGCCTCAGTACAGCGGCTCACTGGCCTGGGTTCCGGCTCCCTTGGACAGGGATGCGCTGTTCGCGGATATCAAGGTCCAACTGGATGCCGGTGTTGCCTGGCTCCGCAGCCATTTCCCGCATCTCACGGTGGAAACACAGCTGACAGACGGCTCTCCCGTGGACGTCCTGGTGGAGGCCAGCAGGGGAGTGGAACTGGTGGTCCTGGGCACCCGTGGACGCGGCGGGTTCGCCGGAATGCTCCTCGGTTCAACCTCGGACGGCGTGCTGCACCACGCCAAGGGGCCGGTCATGGTGGTCCCGGATCGCGAAGACTCCAGGCTTGCGGACAGGCCCAAGTTCGGCCCCATGCTGGGCAACGACTAGGACCTGACGCTTCACGGCGGCATGGACGGTGAAGCGGCGGAAGGGCCGCAGCAGGGTGGGCAAACCGGGAAGGCTTCAACAGCCGGGTACGGTTTCATCCTTCCGTTGGACCGGATTCGTTCAGACATGCTGGCGGAGGTGGGCGGCAAGGCAGCCAACCTTGGTGAAATGTCCACCGCCGGTTTGCCGGTGCCCCCCGGATTTTGCCTGACGACGGCGGCCTACCGCCGGGCGCTTGACGGCGCAGCGTTGGGTGAGGTGCTGGCTGCCCTGGACGGGACCGACGTCGTTGATTCCTCCCTTGATGCCCTCGCGGCCCGTGCCCGCTCCGTAGTGCTGGCTGTCGGTGTTCCTCCAGAGGTGGCCGAAGAAGTCCGCACGGCGTACAACAGGTTGGGTCCGGATGTCCCGGTTGCTGTCCGGTCCTCGGCCACGGCGGAAGACCTGCCTTTTGCGAGCTTTGCCGGCCAGCAGGACACTTTCCTGAATGTGGTTGGCGTGGATGCCGTGCTGGATGCAGTGAGCCGGTGCTGGGCTTCCCTGTGGACCGACCGGGCGGCGAGTTACAGGACTGCACACGGGATCCGGCATTCGACGGTGGCGCTCGCTGTCGTAGTGCAGCAGATGATCGACGCCGCCACCGCCGGCGTCATGTTCACGGCCAACCCGCTGACCGGGCGTCGGCACGAGGCGGTCATCGACGCGAGTCCCGGCTTGGGCGAAGCAGTGGTCTCCGGCGCGGTGAATCCCGACCAGTACGTGGTGGATATCCGGAGCCGGCACATCCTGACGCGCACCATCGGTGACCGGAGAGTGGAGATCCGGCCCCTGCCCGGTGGCGGGACTGAACGGATTGAACACTCCGGACAGCTTGGAAAGACCGGGCTTGACGCTGCGGCGATCGGGACTGACGGCGAAGTTTCGCGGGTGGAACCGTGCCTCACGGACCACCAGATCCGGGCGCTCGCGGCCCTGGGTGACCGGGTGGAACAACACTACGCAGCTCCCCAGGACACCGAGTGGGCCATGGACCGGGACGGGAAACTGTGGTTGACGCAGGCGAGGCCCATCACCACCCTGTACCCGCGACCAACAAGGACACCGTCTTCCGGGGGCGAGCATGCGTTCTTGAACTTCAGCCTGGCCCAGGGCCTCACCCGGCCCCTGACGCCCATGGGGATGGCGGGAATCAGGCTGATCGCTTCCTGCGTCGCCCGCCGGGCCGGCTTTGACGTGCCGGACCCGCGCAAGGGCCCTTCGCCGTACTACGAGGCTGGCCAGCGGATCTTCTTCGACATCACCTCAGTGCTTCGGAGCAGGGTGGGCAGGGCCCTTGCGCCCAGGATTTTCGACATTATGGAGGCCCGGTCCGCCGCTTTGATCAGGCGACTCAGCGAAGACCCCCGGTTCGCCATGACCAACAAGACTCCTTTCAAGCTGATCCGCCATGTGGCTCCCGTTGCAGCGAGATACCGGGTGCCGGAAACGGTCCTTCGGGGTCTGTTCAGGCCCGCAGCGGCCATGAGGCACCTGGATAAGGTCAGCCAAGACTTGGAGGACGCCTTCGATCTTCCCGTCTCCGCCACGAGCCATCAGAGGTTACGGCACGTGGAGCAAATCCTCGGAGAGCGGATATTTGCCACAGTTCCCCAAGTCCTGCCCCTTCCGGCACTTGGCTTTGCCCTGCTGGCACTGGTCCGGAAATTGCTGGGTCCCGACGTTTCCTACGACGAACTTCAAACAGTTATTCGTGGCCTGCCCCATAACGTCACCACCGAGATGGACCTTGCGCTCTGGGAGTTGGCGAGCAAAATCGGACAGGACCCGGAGGCAGTAGAGTTCTTCGTTTACCGTGGCGCCGCAGAACTGGCGGAGGCCTACAAAGCAGGTGGGCTCCCGGCGCGTCCGCAGGCCGGTCTTGAGAGGTTCCTTGCCGAATACGGGGACCGGGCCGTCGCGGAGATAGACATCGGGATGCCGCGCTGGTCGGAGGAACCCGCCCACATTCTTGGAGTTCTTGGGAACTACTTGCGGCTTGGGCAGGGCGGCGATGCTCCGGGGGCCGGAAGTTTTCCACGGCAGCCGGAACCCACGCCGCAACCCGACCCGGCCCGGCAGTTTGAGAGTGCCGCCACCGACGCCGAAGACCAGGTTGCACATCTGGTGGCCCGTGGCAGGACCAAGAGCGCCCTCCATGCCGCGGTGATCCGTTTCGCCCTCGATCGCACGCGCCGCTACGCGGGCCTGCGGGAATTGCCCAAATACAACCTGGTCCTTGGCCTGGCCGAGGTGCGCAGGCACATGGTGCGGATCGGCCGGGAACTGGCAGAAGCAGGGCGTTTGGACGATGCCGATGACGTCTTCTTCCTGGATTTCAAGGACGTGGAACTCGCCTTGGCCGGAACCAGCTTCCAGCAGGTGGTGGCGGAACGTCGCCAGGATTACGACCGCGAGCTGCAGCGCCGCCACATCCCGCGGATGCTGCTCTCGGACGGAACGGAACCCGAAGCCGTGGTGGATCCCGCAGCCAAAGAGTCAGCGGCCAACGCGTCCGCCGGAGTACTCACCGGCAGTGCGGCGTCGACCGGGACAGTAACGGGGCTGGCGCGGGTGATCATGGACCCGGTAGGAGCCCACCTGGAGCCCGGCGAAATCCTGGTGGCGCCTTCAACCGATCCGGGCTGGACGCCGCTGTTCCTGACGGCGGGTGGGCTGGTCATGGAAATGGGCGGTCCCAATTCACACGGTGCCGTGGTTGCCCGCGAGTACGGGATACCCGCCGTCGTGGGCGTCCCCGATGCCACAGTGCGGATCGCAACCGGCCAGCGCATCACGGTGGACGGCGCCTCCGGAACGGTAACGCCCGCCTGAACAGGCATTTCAAAGCCCGGCACGGCACAACGATTGCAGCTATGCGTGTTGGTGGGATTCGTGCTCCGAGTGGCTCACCGGTTCTAGCTGGAAGGTGCAGTGCTCAGTATCGAAATGACTCCCCAGGCAGGACCCCAGTTGGTCAAGGATGCTGTCCGCGCCGGCGGCGTTGAGAAGCTCGTCTTCCACCACCACGTGGGCCGAGAACACCGGCACTCCCGAGGTAATGGTCCATATATGGATGTCGTGGGCCTCCACCACTCCGTCCACAGCCAGGATGTGCTCGCGGATCATGTTGACGTCCACTCCCTTGGGTGTGGCTTCAAGCAGCACGTCCACCACATCGCGGAGGAGGTGCCAGGCACGCGGGATGATCATGACCGCGATCAGCATGGAAGCGATGGGGTCCGCGGCGCTGAAGCCCGTGGTCATGATGACGACGGCGGCCACAATGACGGCGATCGAGCCGAGGAGGTCGCCCAGGACTTCCAGGTAGGCGCCGCGTACGTTGAGGCTTTCCTTTTGCGCGCCTTGGAGGATCAACAGTGAGACGAGGTTGGCTGCGGCACCCAGGATTGCGGCCCACAGCATGATGTCGGTGTGGATCTCCGGGGTTTCGCCGAACCTGCGGATGGCCTCGATCATGATCACCACTGCGATGACTATCAGGACCAGGGCATTGGCCAGGGCGGCAAGCACCTCGGCCCGTTGGTAGCCGTAGGTGCGTTGATCGCTGGCGGGGCGCGTCGCGATCCAGGCCGCCATGAGCGCGATGAACACGCCGGCCGCATCGGAGAGCATGTGTCCGGCGTCGGCCAGCAGCGCAAGGGAACCGGAGATAATGGCGCCGACCACCTGGATACCCACCACGCCCAGGGTGATGGCCAGGACTGCTATGAGCCTCTTGCGATGCCTGCCGGTTGCTGTGACTCCGTGCGAGTGGTTGTGGTCATGCCCCATACTTCTAAGGCTAGCCCCAGCCGAGTTCGTGCAGGCGGTCGTCGTCGATGCCGAAGTGGTGCGCAATCTCGTGCACCACCGTGATGGCCACTTCCTCGATGACTTCGTCGCGGGTGGTGCAGATGTCCAGGATGGGCTGGCGGAAGATGGTGATGCGGTCCGGGAGCGAACCCGCCTCCCACCACGAATCGCGTTCCGTCAGAGGGACGCCCTCGTAAAGGCCCAGCAGTACCGTGTCCGGGTCTTCGCCTGGCCGCGGAACGTAGGTGTCCTCAATGAAAACGGCCACGTTGTCCATGGCGCTGGCTGCCTTGGGCGGGATCATGTGCAAAGCGTCTTCGACGGCGGCCTCGAACTCCTCCGGCGTCATCCGGAAGGGGGCGACCCGGCCCGGCAACGGGGACGAAGGAAGGTCGCCGTCAGGGATGATAGGCAGGCCTGGAGGGAGATTTGAGGGCATGTTCCGACTGTAACGCCCGCATGCGGCATTGACGCGGGGTGTGATGAGAGTTACTGTTTTCGAGGCCCGGTTATGCGTATAACTGAACCCCTGAATCTAACCGGAGCCGCACGACAGACAGGCTTCCATGATCCGGCCCGGCACCAGCGGCAAGTCCGGCCCCACGATGCACCACGTGGCGGCCGCTGCGGGCGTTTCCCAAGCCACGGTATCGCTGGTCCTCAACGACGTTGGGGGAGCCCGGGTCTCGGAAGAAACCCGGCGGCGCGTCCATCAGGCCGCCAAGGAGCTGGGGTACCGCACCAACGCCCACGCGAAGGTTCTCCGCGAAGGCGTCGCTGAAATGATCGGTTTCGTGGGGGACCACGTGGCCACCGCACCTTTTGCCGGGAAGATCATTGAAGGCGCACAAGCCCGGGCATGGGAGGCCGGGATGTTGCTGCTCACGGTGAACACGGGCGGAGATCGCGGGCTGGAGGCTGCGTCCCTCGAAGCCATGCTCTCGCACAAAGTGGCCGGGGTGGTCTACGCCTCGATGTATCACCGGAAGGTGGATGTTCCGGACGTCCTGGGTGAGCTGCCCGCCGTCGTGCTTAACGCGCAGGACCGCAGCGGCGCCTTCGCGAGCATCGCGCCGTCGGAGGTGCTCGGCGGGTACACCGCCACCCGGACACTCATCCAGGCAGGCCACCGCAGGATCGGTTTCATCAACATCGGTGCGGTGGAGGACGGACTGCCTGCCGTCGTCGGGCGGCTTGAAGGCTACCGGAAGGCGCTCGCAGAGGCGGGTATTGCGTACGACGGCGGACTGCACCTCGCGGGGGACGGCGACGAAGCCGGCGGTTACCGGGGGACGCTTGAGCTGATGGCCGGGGATCGCCCGCCCACAGCGATTTTCTGCGGTAATGACCGCACGGCGTGGGGCGCCTACCAGGCGCTGGCGTCGAAAGGGCTGGCCGTTCCGGATGACGTGTCCGTGGTCGGCTTCGACAACCAGGAGTCACTCGCGCCCCATCTGCGGCCTGGCCTGACTACCTTGGAACTGCCCTTCATTGACATGGGAAGGCGTGCCGTGGAGTTGATCCTTGCCGGTACGCCAACCCCGGGCCACACTGAATTGTTCGAATGTCCCCTTGTTGAACGTCATTCCGTGGCCGCACCTCCACACCTCCCCAACCAACGAACAGGAACCGCATGACCGCCACTCCCTCCCTCGCACCCGAACCCCTCGACGTCGTCGTGGTGGGTGAGGCGCTGATCGACATCGTGCAGTCTCCGGATGGGCAGATCGAGTATCCGGGCGGTTCACCTGCCAATGTGGCCTACGGCCTGGGGCGCCTGGACATCAAAGCCGGCCTGTTGACGGCGATCGGGCGCGACGAGCGCGGTGACGCCATCACCGAACACCTCCAGAGCGCGGGGGTGGTTCTGCTTCCCGGTTCCAAGTCGTTGGGGAAGACGGCCGCGGCTACGGCGCAGATCGGCGACGATGGGTCCGCTGAGTACACCTTCGACATTGACTGGTCCCTGCCTCCAGTAGTTCTCCCTTACGCGCCCAGGATCCTGCACACAGGTTCCATCGCCACGTTCCTGCAGCCGGGAGCAAGCGTCGTGCGCGGCATGCTTGAACAGGCACAGGGTGGATGCATGGTCACGTACGACCCCAACATCCGACGCGACCTCCTGGGCAGCCATCACGAGGCCCTCTCCCTCTTTGAAGAACTGGTGCCGTTGACCGACGTCGTCAAGATGAGTGAAGACGATGCCCGGTGGCTGTATCCAGGCAAGGACCTGGCGGAAACGGCCCGCCATTTGCTGTCGCTGGGGACCGTGCTGGCAGTGGTCACGCAGGGGGCGAACGGCTCGCTCATGGCCACGCGGGAGACGCAGTTGAACGTCCCGGCCATCCCGTCCACGGTTGCCGACACGATCGGAGCGGGGGATTCCTATATGTCAGCGCTGATCCTGGGACTGCTCCTTCGGGGAAGCGATGGTTTGGCTCCTACTGTGCTGGAGAGGATCGGCACCACCGCCTCCATGGCGGCGTCCATTACCGTGGGCCGCTCCGGGGCGAACCCGCCCACGCACCGGGAACTGCTGGCCGGAATGGCCCGCTGACTCTTGCTGAAACCTAACCTTTGGCTGCGCGCGTCCTCGACTTGGACGCGCGCAGCACTGTTTCGCGCTCCGCCTTGGGGGTCCTGCGGGTCAGCGCTACGCCAAGCAGGCACACCACGCCGCCCAGCAAACCCCAGATCGTGGGCACTTCCTGCAGGACGGCCCAGGAAATCAGGATGGTGGTTCCCGGGACGAGGTACGTCGTGGCGGCCATTTTTCCGGCAGGAATCAAGGACAGCGCATAAGCCCAAGTGGTGAAGGCGATCGCCGTCGGGAAAACGCCGAGGTATACCAAGCCCAACGTGGCTGCCGTTGGTGCCGCCTGAATTTCGCTGATGAGCTGGCCCGTCCACGGTAAGCAGCAGACGGCGCCAACCATGATGCCGAACCAGGTGGCCTGCCCGGCAGTGAATGTGCGTAGAACGGGCTTCTGCAGGATGGCGCTGACCGAGGCGAGCACAGCGGCCAGCAGGCACAACAACACGCCGGCCACGTCCGCCGTCGACCGTTGCCCGGAGCCCAATGCGATCATCGCAACGCCGCCAAAGGCCACCGCGCTGCCGATCAGCAACCAGCGCGGAAAGCCTTCCTTCAGGATGAATCCGGCCATGACCGCTATCAAGATCGGTGAGACGTTGATCAGCATGGCGCTGGTACCGGCGTCGAGCATGTGCTCAGCTGCGTTCAAGGCGACGTTGTAGCCGGCGAACCACATCACCCCGTAGGCCGCGATCGGCAGCCACTGGCGGCCTTTCGGCCACACCTTCAACGTCGGCAGCACCACCAGTCCAAGCGCGACGGCGGCAACGGCCAAGCGTCCCAACGTCAAGGAGCCGGGGGAGAAGCTGGGGCCGACCGCCCGGATGCCGACGAAAGCCGAAGCCCACAGGACTACGGTGACCACGACGGCGGCTATGCCGGCTTTGCTGATGGTTGCCGCGGCGACCGGCGCGGGGGTGCTGCGCTCCTGGTCGCTGGAGGGCTGGCCGGATCCGGCCGCGGTGGGGGTTGTCATAGGGCAAATCTAGCGCGGCATCCGTCCGTGGGGCTGGCGGATTTCGGACGCGTCAGGGCAAAAAACTGCCAATGTCCCGCGCGCTGTTTTTAGACGTGTCCGAGGTCACGCTCCTCTCGATTTTGGATTATCGCCATCCATGCTCTAAGGTTTTAGAGTCCAGTTCGGACGAGCGAGAGCGGAAAAGAACGCATAAAGCGTTGTCTTCCGTTGTGAGTTCGAATTGAGTTCAGGCCCCCATCGTCTAGCGGCCTAGGACACCGCCCTTTCACGGCGGCGGCACGGGTTCGAATCCCGTTGGGGGTACGCAAGGCAAGTGGTAAATCGGACTGAAAAAGTCTGGTAAGCTGGAAGCCTTGAAAAAAACGCGGTAGAGATACCGCAAAGCAAGGCCCTGTAGCGCAGTTGGTTAGCGCGCCGCCCTGTCACGGCGGAGGTCGCGGGTTCAAGTCCCGTCAGGGTCGCTCTGAGCGCCGGAAGGAATTC
The DNA here is from genome assembly GCF_026013155.1 of Paenarthrobacter sp. PAE-2. Taxonomy (NCBI): domain Bacteria; kingdom Bacillati; phylum Actinomycetota; class Actinomycetes; order Micrococcales; family Micrococcaceae; genus Paenarthrobacter; species Paenarthrobacter sp. PAE-2. Next base: position 48,323 of record NZ_JAPDNV010000028.1, read on the forward strand.
CGGTTCTCAAGGTGACATGTCACCTAGGCTCTGTAGCTCAGTTGGTAGAGCGTTCGACTGAAAATCGAAAGGTCACCGGATCGACGCCGGTCGGAGCCACCAGCTAAACCCCGCATTTCCAGTCGTAAAGACATTGGAAATAGCGGGGTTTTTGCGTTGAGGAATTTCTTTGCCGCGTGGGCCCTATGTCTTATGGGCTCATGGGCTACGGCAGCGGCGGCCCCGGCCTTTTGTTCCGGTGGCCGGGCGCGGGTTATAGGACAAAACGTGTGTAAATCCCGGGCGTGTTAGGTGCGTCCTGCC
>NZ_JAPDNV010000029.1:0-47772 GCF_026013155.1 Paenarthrobacter sp. PAE-2
CACGATCACCCCGGTCACCGCAGCCTAACCCACCCCTACTTTCGTATTAGTTGGGTGCGCACGCTGGAAATGTTCGCTATAAGAACATGCGTGCGGAATATGAACATTTGTAGTAATCTCGATATCACCCGGCCCCGTGGACCCAGAAAATCCAAAGTCCGCGGTGCCGAAGTAAAAGGAGCTTGAGGATGAGCAACCGAGCCGAATCCGTTTTGGTGGGCCTGATAGGCGAAGGCGTCATGCCGTCGCTGACTCCGCCCATGCATGAACGCGAGGCCGATGTGCAGGGCCTTCGCTTGCTGTACCGCCCCATCGACCTTCTGGATCTCGCGTTGCCGGCAACCGCCGTCGGGGATCTCCTCACAGCCGCCGGCCGCATGGGCTTCAACGGCCTCAACATCACGCACCCGTGCAAGCAGCTGGTGCTGCAGCACCTTGATGAAGTGTCCGACGACGCCGATCGCCTGGGCGCCGTCAACACCGTCCTGATCCGGGATGGCCGGTTCATCGGCCACAACACGGACTTCTCCGGCTTCGGTTCGGCACTCACCGACGGGCTGTCCGCAGCCAAGCTGGACCGCGTCGTCCAGTTGGGCGCGGGAGGTGCCGGGTCCGCGGTCGCCTATGCGCTCCTCAAAGCCGGCGTCAAGCATCTGGACCTTGTGGACATGGACGCCAGCCGCGCGGCCGAGCGTGCCACTGAGCTCAGTGGACTTTTCCCGGTCGCGAACATCACCGCGCACACGCCGGCCGACTTGAAAAACGTCATGCCCCTCGCCGACGGCCTGGTCCACTGCACCCCGATCGGCATGGCTGCCCATCCCGGACTGCCGCTCGACATCGAGCTGCTGGAACCCCGCCACTGGGTGGCGGACATCGTCTATCGCCCTATCGAAACGCAGCTGGTCCGCGAAGCGCGCGCCAAGGGTTGCGACGTGCTCGACGGCGGCCGCATGGCGGTCGGTCAGGCGGCGGACGCCTTCAAGCTCTTCACCGGAAAAGACGCCGACCGCGACCGCATGCGTGATCACTTCCTTGAGCTCATCGCCACCGAAGAATCGGCACTCGTGAAGGCGGCCCACTGATGCGCACCGGGATCGCCACCGTCTGCCTCTCCGGCACACTGAAAGAGAAGATGCAGGCCTGCGCCATTGCGGGCTTCGACGGCATCGAGATCTTTGAGCAGGACTTGGTCACGTCGCCACTCAGTCCTGAAGATATCCGCAAGATGGCCGCCGACCTCGGCTTGGGCCTGGACCTCTACCAGCCGTTCCGCGATTTCGACGGCGTCACTCCGGACCTGCTGAAAGCCAACCTCAAGCGGGCCGAGGCCAAGTTCAGGCTCATGGCGCGCCTTGGCATGGACACCATCCTGGTCTGCTCCAACGTGGCTACGGCCACGATCGACGATGACCAACTGCGGGCAGAACAGCTCGCGCAGCTTGCCGCGCTGGCGGGGGAGCACGGCGTCAAGGTGGCCTACGAGGCCCTGGCATGGGGCAAGCACGTCAACGACTACGAGCACGCCTACCGCCTGGTGGAGGCAGTGGACCACCCCAACCTGGGCACGTGCCTGGACTCGTTCCACATCCTTTCCCGCGATTGGGACACCGCGCCCATCGAGGACATCAACGCGGACAAGATTTTCTTTGTCCAGGTGGCCGACGCCCCCAAGCTCTCCATGGACGTGCTGTCCTGGAGCCGCCACTACCGGGTTTTCCCAGGGGAGGGCCAGTTCGAACTCGCCAAGTTCATGGGCCACGTGGTCCGGGCCGGCTACACCGGCCCGGTATCCCTGGAGGTGTTCAATGACGTGTTCCGCCAGTCGGACGTGGAGCGCACGGCCGTGGATGCCATGCGCTCACTCATCTGGTTGGAGGAACAGAGCGCCAAGTGGCTGTCGGGCAACGCCGCCGCCGGGGCATCCGAACAAAAAGCCGCCGGCCGCCGTCGTTATCCCATGGAACTGGCCACCCTGCCCAAGGTGAACGAGCCCGCCGGGTTCAACTTCGCCGAGGTCAAGGCCGACGACACCGCGCAGCTGGAAAAACTCCTGGGCCAGCTTGGCTTCGAGTTCGAGGGCCGGCACCGCACCAAGGACGTCCAACTCTGGACCATGGGCCAGGCCCGCGTGATCATCAACGAGCAGGCCGCCTTGCACACGGAACCGGCTATCGCCGCTTTGGGGTTCGACGTCGACTCTCCAGTGATTGCCTCCGCCCGCGCCCAGCAGCTCAAGGCCCCTGTGGTGGCCCGCAAGGTCCAGGCTGACGAGGAAGTGTTCCAAGGCATCTCCGCCCCGGACTCCACGGAGATCTTTCTGTGCCAAGGCAGCCCCGACGGCACAGCGGCGTGGACGCAGGAATTCGGCGAAGGGCTGGAGCACCCGCGGGCAGCCCAGACAGCGGTCATTGACCATGTAAACCTCGCCCAGCCTTGGCAGCACTTTGATGAAGCTGTCCTTTTCTACACCAGCGCCCTCGCCCTGGAACCGCAGCCGTTCGCCGAGGTGCCCAGCCCCAGCGGCTTGGTGCGCTCGCAAGTGATGCAGGCCAGCAACGGCGCGGTCCGGCTGGTGCTTAACCTTGCGCCCGTGCAGCAGGCCTCGGCGCCAAAGACTTATCAGGAACACATCGCCTTCGCCGTGGATGACCTCGTGGCAACAGCCCGGTCAGCACGGGAACGCGGCCTTGAGTTCCTGCAGATTCCGGCCAACTACTACGAGGACCTGGACGCGCGGTTCGATCTTGAACCGGGTTTCCTGGCCACCCTCAAGGAGCTCAACCTCCTGTATGACCGGGACGCCAACGGGGAATTCCTCCACTTCTACACCGCCACCGTGGGCAGCGTGTTCTTCGAAATGGTGGAGCGCCGGGGCAACTACGACGGTTACGGAGCCCCGAACGCGCCAGTCCGCCACGCCGTCCAATACGACTCACTCCACCGGGCATAGCTGCCTGCACCCTGACAACGAAGTTGATAACGAAGCCACAGAAAGGAGCCGGTTGTGCCGCAAGACAACACCGCGCAAGCCCTTGAATCAGAGGAACTCGTGCCGCCGGCCGAGCCACACGCCGCCCACGACGCCGGAAAGGTGGAGACGCAGGCGGACCTCAGTGCCGAGATCAAGGCGATCGGCGACAAGTACGCCCAGGCCCTGAAGAACGGCAAGGCTCCTGAAACCATGCCGCGCCTGGACTATGCGCCTTACCGCAGCAGCATCCTGCGCCACCCCACCAAGAGCCTGCACCATGCCGACCCGGAAACGATCGAGCTCTACTCGCCCGCCTTCGGTCACCAGGACGTGCACGCGCTGGAGTCGGACCTGACCATCCAGCACAACGGCGAACCCCAGGGTGAGCGCATCATCGTCTCCGGCCGCGTCCTCGACGGCGACGGTCGCCCGGTTGCGGGGCAGCTCGTGGAAATCTGGCAGGCCAACGCCGCCGGCCGCTACATCCACAAGCGTGACCAGCACCCCGCCCCGCTCGACCCGAACTTCACCGGCGTCGGACGTTGCATCACCGGTGCCGACGGCTCCTACTCCTTCACCACCATCAAGCCCGGGGCGTACCCGTGGAAGAACCACCTCAACGCATGGCGCCCGGCCCACATCCACTTTTCCATGTTCGGCTCGGAGTTCACGCAGCGCATCGTTACCCAGATGTACTTCCCGGGCGACCAGCTGTTCCCGTTGGACCCCATTTACCAGTCGATCGTGGACCAGGATGCACGGGACCGCCTGGTGGCGACGTACGACCACGAGCTGACCAGCCCCGAATGGGCACTCGGCTACAAGTGGGACATCATCCTGACCGGTTCCAAGCGGACCTGGACCGAAAACGAAGCATACGGCGACGCCGGCGACGAGGAGTAAGCACATGAGCAAGCTGACACCCACACCGGGCCAGACGGTGGGACCCTTCTACGGCTACGCCCTGCCCTTCAACAAAGACAACGAGCTCCTTGCGCCGGGCAGCCCAGGCAGCATCCGGCTCCAAGGCACCGTGTACGACGGCGCGGGCAACACCATCCCGGACGCCATCCTCGAAATCTGGCAGCCGGACTCCGCGGGCAACATCGTCCAGCGCACGGGCTCCCTGATCCGCGACGGCTACACGTTCACCGGCTGGGGCCGCGGTGCGGTAGGCAACTCCGGCGTCTACACCTTCACCACCGTCAACCCCGGGCCGCTGAAGGCGGGAGCGGCACCGTTCATCTCCGTGGCAGTGTTCGCCCGCGGCCTCATGAACCGCCTCTTCACCCGCGTCTACCTTCCCGACAGCGAGGAAGCGCTGGCCAACGATCCCCTGTTGAGCTCCCTGGAACCTGAACGCCGCAAGACCCTCATCGCCCGCCGTGACCCCGACGGCGGACTCACCTGGGACATCAGGTTGCAGGGCGAGGGCGAGACCGTGTTCCTGGACTTCCAGCAGGACGGTTCGCTGGATTTGGCAAGCGGGGATTTGGCTTCCGGGGATTTGGCAACCTCATGACCGACGGCGACTTCGGCCTCCTCAGCCCCGTCACGGCCTCGCCTGCGGTGACGGCACTGACGGGCGACCGCGCCGTGATCGCGGCGATCCTCGACGTCGAAGCTGCCTGGGCAGCCGTTCTTGAGGAGTCCGGGCTGGCCCCGGAAGGGTCGGCAGCTGTGGTGGCCGAGGCCGCCGATCCACGTCACTATGACATCGCCGCCATCGCAGAACGTGCCCAAGGCGGCGGCAACCCGGTGATCCCGCTGCTCGGCGAACTCCGTGCACGCGTGCGCAGCATGGACACTGACGGCGTCGGCGCAGCCAAGGCCGTCCACACCTCGCTGACCAGCCAGGACGTGCTCGACACCGCACTCATGCTGCTGGCCAGCCGCACCGTTTCGGCGCTGCTGGTTGAGGTCAAGGGCACGACGACGGCGCTCGCCACCTTGGCGGCACAGCATGCGGACACGCTGTGCGTGGGCAGGAGCCTGACGCAGCATGCGCTCCCGTACACGTTCGGGCTCAAGGCCGCACAGTGGTTCCAAGGGGTGGCCGCTGCCGGATCTCGACTGGCCTCTCTGGAGTTGCCGGTGCAGTTCGGCGGCGCCGGCGGAACACTGGCTTCGGGCACCAAACTGACGGCAGGCTCTTCGGAGACGCCGTTCACGCTTGCCGATTCCGTCGCCGCCAAGCTCGGCCTGGCCCCGGCCGCCGCACCCTGGCACACCAACCGCCTGGCCGTCACGGGCCTGGGGCATTCGCTGGCTTCGTTGCTCGATTCATTCGGCAAGATCGCAGCGGACCTCGTGTTCCTGAGCCGCCCCGAGGTAGGGGAGTTGGGCGAACCCCTGGCCGCCGGACGTGGCGTTTCCTCGGCCATGCCGCAGAAACAGAACCCCGTCCTCTCCGTCCTGATCCGCAGCGCGGCATTGCAGGCTCCGGCACTGGCTTCACAACTTCATGCGGCTGCCGCAACCTTCAATGACGAGCGGCCGGACGGTGCCTGGCATACGGAATGGCCGGCCCTGCGTCGTTTGCTCGCGCTGGCGCTGGGTGCCGCCGGACACCTTCGGGAGCTGACGGAAGGCCTGCGGGTGTTCCCCGAGGCCATGCGCAGGAACCTGGAGATCTCAGGCCCGCTGCTCCTCAGCGAAGGCGTGACTGCCGCCGTCGCACCTCTGCTCGGCGAGGACGGAAAGCAGAAGCTGCAGGCCGTCGTCGATCAAACACTCCAGGCGCCGGCTTCGCAGCAAGCAGACACGTACCGCAAGCTCCTGCGCGAGGCGGTCCCGCCGGCAACGCTGCCCGACGCGGAGCTGGATGCCTTGCTGGATCCCGCGAGCTACCTCGGCGAGGCAGCGGAGATCAGCCGCCGCATCCTCGCCGCCTACCCCGAATTCACTGCTTCAACGAAGGGAACCACCCGTGGCTAAGCCAATCGTCAAGGCCGTGCTGCTCTCCCCACAGCGCGAGCCGGGATCCAAGCCGCTCCTGGTGGTGGGTCCGTCGCTGGGTACCTCCACCGTGCTGTGGACCGAGGCCGCCGCGCTGCTCGGCGACGAGTACGACGTCATCGGCTGGGACCTCCCCGGCCACGGCATGTCGCCGACCGCCACCGAAGGTTTCGGCGTTGCGGAACTGGCTGACGCCGTCGTCGACCTTGTTGACTCTGTTTCTCCTGGCGTCCGGTTCCACTACGCGGGCGTCTCGCTGGGCGGGGCAACGGGCCTGCAGCTGGGCATCAAGCACGGCGACCGCCTGCGGAGCCTCTCGGTCCAGTGCAGCGGCGCCAAGCTGGGCACCCCTGAGGGTTGGCTGGAACGCGCGGAAACGGTGCGGTCCCTGGGCACGCCGGTGATGATCCAGGGTTCGGCCGAGCGCTGGTTCGCCGCTGGTTTCATGGATCGACGCACGGATGTCAGCAGCCGCCTCCTGCACGCCCTCCGCGACGCCGACCGCTTCGGCTACGCGTTCTGCTGCGAAGCGCTTGCCGCCTTCGACGTCCGCGAGCAGCTTGGCAGCATCACTGTCCCCACGCAGGCGATTGCCGGCGTCGAGGATTCCGTGGCGCCGCCGTCGTTCGCGGAGGAAGTGGTGGCCGGGATCAAGGCGGGTGGCACTTTTGCGGTGGCGGAAGCGCTCGACGGCGTCGCACACCTGGCGCCGGCCGAAGCACCCGACGTTGTGGCTGGTTTGATGCGGAACTTCATGAAGGAGAACGGACTGTGAATAGCATTTCTGCGGGAAACCCGCAGCGGAGCGGCGACGCGTCCCGCTACGGCGCAGTGCAGCCGGAGGCCACGGGCCAGGAAATCTACGACGCCGGCATGGTAGTCAGGCGCGAAGTGCTGGGTGACGCGCACGTGGACCGGGCGAACGCCGGCATCGACTCCTTTACCGAGGACTACCAGGACATGATCACCAGGATCGCCTGGGGTGGCATTTGGACGCGGCCGGGATTGAGCCGGGAAATGCGTTCGGCCGTCACCCTCACGGCCTTGGTGGCGCACGGTCACTGGGAGGAACTGGCCATGCACATCCGGGCAGCCCTCAACAACGGCCTGAGCAGGGACGAGATCAAGGAAATCCTGCTCCAGACGGCCATCTATTGCAGCGTCCCGTCGGCCAACTCGGCGTTCAAGACGGCCCAGAAGGTCTTCGCGGACATCGACGCCGCCCCAGCCCCCAACTAGCGCCCCCGCACCCAACTAGCGCCCCCGCACCCAACCAGGTCGCATTAGTGCGCGTTTAGACCCCTCAAAACGCGCACAAATGCGACCCAGTTGGGTACCACGAAATGAAGGAAATCTTATGAACCAGGCTTTTGTGTACGATGCCGTGCGCACGCCGTTTGGCAAGTTCGGCTCCGGTCTTGCTGCCGTCCGTCCTGATGATTTGGCTGCGCACGTGGTCCGGGAGTCCGTGAAGCGGGCGCCGGGGCTGGATCCGGAGCGGATCGACGAGGTGGTGTTCGGCAACGCGAACGGCGCGGGTGAGGAAAACCGCAACGTTGCCCGCATGGCTACGCTGCTGGCCGGGCTGCCGGTCTCCATCCCGGGCACCACGGTGAACCGGCTCTGTGGCTCGTCGTTGGACGCGGCGATCATCGCATCGCGGCAGATCAACGCCGGGGACGCCGACGTCGTCCTCGTGGGCGGCGCGGAGTCCATGTCCCGTGCGCCGTGGGTTTTGCCGAAGACGTCCAAGCCCTATCCGGCCGGGGACATGACCCTGGCATCCACCACGTTGGGTTGGCGTTTGGTGAACCCCGCGATGAACAAGGACTGGACCATTTCCCTGGGCGAGGCCACCGAACGGCTGCGCGAGAAGTACGGGATCACGCGCGAACGGCAGGACCAGTTCGCTGCTGACTCGCACAACCAGGCCGACGCCGCGTGGAACGAAGGCTTCTACGACAACCTTGTCACCGCGGTTCCGGGCACGGACCTGGTCCGGGACGAGGGAATCCGTGCAGGTTCTTCGGCGGAGAAGCTGGCGGGGTTGAAGACGGTGTTCCGTCCCGAAGGTTCAGGGCCCGACGGCGGCACGGTCACCGCCGGGAACGCCTCGCCTTTGTCTGATGGTGCTTCAGCGGCGTGGATCGGTTCCGAGAACGCTGCCGGCATTCTTGGGCTGGAGCCGCTGGCCCGCATTGCCGGCCGCGGTGCCCACGGCAACAATCCCCAGTTCTTCGGGTACGCCCCGGTGGAGGCGGCGAACAAGGCCCTCGCGAAGGCCGGCATCGGCTGGGACCAGGTTGGCGCCGTCGAACTCAATGAAGCGTTCGCCGCGCAGTCGCTGGCGTGCGTGGACGCGTGGGGGATCGACCCCTCGATCGTGAACCGTCACGGCGGCGCGATCGCGATGGGCCACCCGCTGGGTGCTTCCGGTACCCGCATCCTGGGTACTTTGGCGCGGTCGCTGCAGGCCTCCGGGCAGCGGTGGGGCGTCGCGGCGATCTGCATCGGTGTGGGCCAGGGCCTGGCCGTGGTGCTCGAAAACGTCACTGCCGCCCCGTCGGCACAACCAGTAAAGGGTTAAGGGCGATGTTGAATTTCATTGACACTGTTGGCGAGGCCGTGGCCGGGATCAAGGACGGTTCCACGGTGATGATTGGCGGGTTCGGCAACGCCGGGCAGCCGTTCGAACTGATCGATGCGCTCATGGACTGCGGCGCGAAGGACCTGACCGTGGTGAACAACAACGCCGGCCAGGGAGACCAGGGCTTGGCGTTGCTGATTAAGGAAGGACGGGTGCGGAAGATGATCTGCTCCTTCCCGCGGCAGTCCGATTCGTGGCATTTCGACGCGAAGTACCACGCCGGTGAGATCGAGCTGGAGCTGGTTCCGCAGGGCAACCTGGCCGAACGTATCCGCGCCGCCGGGGCCGGGATCGGCGGGTTCTTCACACCTACCGGGTATGGCACCATGCTGGCCGAGGGCAAGGAAACCAGGTTCCTGGACGGCAAATGGCAGGTGTTTGAGACGCCGATCCACGCCGATGTGGCGCTGATCAAGGCGTTGAAGGCTGACGGCAAGGGCAACCTCGTGTACCGCAAGACGGCCCGGAACTTCGGCCCGATCATGGCAGCCGCGGCCAAGCACACCATCGTTCAGGTCTCCGAGATTGTGCCCACGGGTTCGCTGGACCCGGAAAACGTGGTGACCCCGGGGATCTACGTCAACAGCGTGGTCCGCGTTGACTCTGCAGCATCGAACGGAAAGGTGGCCTGAGCATGGGCACGCAAACAAGCATCCAAACCTCCGAAAAGCCCCTCGGCCGTGACGAGCTCGCCCAGTTGGTGGCCCGCGACATCACCCCGGGCTCGTTCGTGAACCTGGGCATCGGCCAGCCCACGCTCGTCTCCAACTACCTCACCGAGGACCAGAACATCACGCTCCACACGGAGAACGGGATGCTGGGCATGGGCCCTGTGGCGGTTGGGGACGAGATCGATGGTGACTTGATCAACGCCGGCAAGATCCCCGTCACGGAACTGGCCGGAGCCTCGTACTTCCACCACGCCGATTCGTTCGCGATCATGCGCGGTGGCCATCTGGACATCTGCGTCCTGGGCGCCTTCCAGGTCTCCGCCACCGGTGACCTGGCCAACTGGCACACCGGCGCACCCGACGCGATCCCCGCCGTCGGAGGTGCCATGGACCTGGCCACCGGCGCCAAGGACGTGTTCGTGATGATGACGCTCCTGACCCGCGACGGTGCCTCAAAGCTGGTGGAGCAGTGCACCTACCCCCTCACGGGCGTCGGCTGCGTCACCCGCGTGTACACCGACAAGGCAGTGTTCCTCACCGGACCCGACGGCGTCACCGTCCGCGAAACCTTCGGCTGCACCTTCGAAGAAATCCAGGAACTGGTACCGCTGCCCCTGAAAAGGGCTGAGTAGGCCCCGGCTTCAGCGCCACTAGGATTGATGACCATGACCGACTCCGCAGTTGCCCCGCAAGCCAGCGACCAGTACGTCCAGTCGCTGGCCCGCGGGCTCGCTGTTATCAGGGCGTTCGACGCCAACAACCCGGTCATGACTCTGAGCGAAGTCGCGGCGCGTACCGACCTGACCCGTGCGACGGCGCGGCGGTTCCTCTACACCCTGGTGGAGCTCGGCTACGTCCGCACCAACGGCAAGACGTTCGCTCTGACAGCCAAGGTTTTGCAACTGGGGTACTCCTACCTGTCGGCGTTGTCTTTGCCGCAGTTGGCGCAGCCGCATTTGGAGCAACTCAGTGTGAAACTGGGGGAGTCCACGTCGGCCGCCGTCCTTGATGGCCACGACATCTTCTATGTTGCCCGCGTGGCCACCAAGCGCATCATGAATGTCGGAATCACGGTGGGCACCCGCTTTCCGGCCTATGCGACGTCGATGGGCCGGGTCCTTCTGGCCGGGCTTCCGCAGGCCAAATTTGAGGCATACCTTTCGACGGCGGAGCTCAAGCCGCTCACGGCGCTAACCATCACCGATGCGGCTGACTTGAGGGCCGCCGTCGAGCGCGTCCGCCAGCAAGGCTGGTGCCTGCTTGACCAGGAACTCGAAATCGGGCTGATGTCCATCGCGGCCCCGGTGTGGAACCACAACAACGGCGACAACGTGGCGGCCATCAACGTGTCCTTGCAAGCGCAGGCGGTTGCGTCCCAGCCTGACCCGGAGGCGTACTTGGATTCAGTCCGGGAAGCCGTGGTTGCCACCGCCAAGGTGATCTCCCAGGATGTGTCGGCGAAGCACTGACGCCCTACTTCCGGATCGCCGCCAGCCGGGTTTCCAGGATCCGCCGCACCAGGGAATCGGGGAGGGGATTGTCCTCCGAGAAGCGCAGGGTCCCGGGAGACCAGGAGTATCCGCCGAGTTCCTCGGACATTTCCGGCAGGATCTGGCCGCTGAACGGGTAAAGCGCAAGGTGCTTCTTGGTTTCCAGGACGCTGACAAAGCCCTTGCCGTCCACCATAAGAGCAGGCATGCCGTAGCTTGTGCCTTCCTCCGCGTCGGGCGCCAGTTCACGGGCAATTTCCACGATCCGCTGCAGCAGGGAGCGGTGAGGGTCGGTGACGGTCTGCAGATATTCGGTGACGGTTCCCATAGGGCCATGCTCCCTCTTCAGGCGGGAATTCAACAGACAGCACTCAGTTAGGTAACAACCCTGCAAACGGTCTTCATGGTTGCCATGGGTCTCTTGTAGGATTCCTCACAAGCCTGGTTGCGCTGACGCACGACTGGGCTGCTTTGTTCCGTGCGCCGCTGGGAGGTGCCCGTGGACGGAGCTGAGCCGGTTGTGTACTGGGCGCAGTCGGCACAAATTAACATTGAAGGAAAAGTCGATGTCTAGAAGTGGGCTCTCTCTTCCCCCTGGCGGTGCCTTGGAAGGCCCGCCGAACGAACGCGCGGTCAGCGCGGTCCCTGCCGTGGACGACACCCGCGTCCGGCAGCAGGCCCTGGAAATCATCGAGTCCATCCTCGCTGAGACGGATCCCCGGAGCCAGCAGAGCCGGAGCAACCTCCAAGAGCGGTTCAGGCAACATCCCGACGATCCCAAGAGCGTCCTCCTTGAGCACTTGATCGTGACGCGTACCCAGCCGGCGACCGGCGCGGTTCCCGTTGTTCACCAAGACTCGATGAGCCTGAACCGTGAAACTGCGGAAGCTCCCCAGACAGTCACCATTCCGATTGACACCGAGGTGCGCAAGCGCATCCAGTCTGTGCTGCGGGACAAGCTGCTGCTCACGGCCTTCCAGCCCATACACGGTTTGCTTTCCGGGGACGTGATCGGCGTTGAAGCGCTGATCCGGTTCGTGGAGCAGGATGGTGCGGCGGCCGATGTGTGGTTCCGTGAAGCGTCGGAGGCGGGCCTCGGAACGGATCTGGAAATCGCGGCGCTCTCCTGCTCCTTGGCGGCTGCGGAGGATTTCCCGGACACCATGTTCGTGGCTTTCAACCTCAGCCCGGAAACGGCAGCGGACCCGCGGGTGCGGAAGCTCCTGGAAGGGGCCGGCTTGGCGCCGGACAGGATCGTTATTGAGCTGACGGGCAGCCTGGAGTTGGCCGACGGCTGGGACGATGACCATGGATTGGGTCCGTTGCGCCGCCGTGGACTGCGCCTTGCGGTCAGCGCATCCGGTGCGGGTTTTGTTTCCATGGACAAGATCGAGGAACTTCGTCCGGACATCCTCAAACTGGACCGCCACCTGATCGAGGGCATCGACAACTCTGAAGGGCAACGCATCCGCGCCCGTGCGGTTGTTGCGCTTGCCCGGGAACTGGGGTCCTCCGTGGTGGCCCAAGGCATCGAAACGGCCGGGGAGCTGCAGGAAGCAACCGCCCTCAACGTTGCCGCGGCTCAGGGCTACCTGCTCGGCCGCCCGTCGGTGCACCCCCTCGACTGGTCATCCTGGTCCCTGCACTCCCAAGCGGAAGCCCAGTCGGTCGGCTAGCAGCCTTGTAAAAAGCCCGACGGCGGTGCTGCCGCCGTCGGGCTTTTCATGTCATGCGGTGGTCACGGCCCATCCCGGCCACCGCGTGCTGTCACTCAGTCGTGGCCGGCGCCACGGCGATAACTCCGAAGACGTCCCCTTGCGGCGCTTCAACAATGACCATCCGGCCAAAGGGTGTATCGGACACGGGGACCAGCAGCGTTGCACCGAGTTCTTGTGCCCGCGCGGCCGTCAGTGCGACGTCATCGCTGGCGAACCAGGTGAGCCAGTACGCGGGGTCGCTCTGCGGGATTTGGGTGTCGTGGTGAATACCGGCCACTTCCCGGCGGTCGGAGTCCCGGAGGCAGGTGGCGTAAACCATGTCCGCTCCCGTGACCTCGTGGTAAGTGAAACCGAAGACCCCCGCGTAGAAGGCCCGGGCCTCCGCGTAGTCGGAGGTGTGGAGTTCGTTCCAGCACAATGAGCCGTGTTCATTCACGCGTTCAGCGCCGATGTGGTTTCCGGCCTGCCATACGCCGAAGACGGCTCCGGTGGCGTCCGCGGCGATGGCCATCCTGCCGGAATCCATGACGTCGAACGGCGCCATCAGCACCTGGCCGCCGGACTCACGGATCCGCTCAGCGGTGGCATTGACGTCGTCGGAGGCCATGAAAGTGGTCCATGCGGAAGGCATGGCCGGATCATCCTTGGGGCCGAGGCCCGCAATGGCATGGCCATTGAGCTGAGCCAGGAGATACCCTGCCTCATCGTCCGCCGAAAGGTACTCCCACCCGAACAGGCCGGTGTAGAAGGTTTTGGCAGCCTCCACATCGTCGACTGACAGGTCTACCCACATGGGCGTCCCGGCGGGCCATTTGGAAATCTTGGTGGACATGCTGACTCCTCGGTATGCGCTGCAAACAGGTCAGCTGCCTCCCTGGAACACCATGCGCGGGTGTTCCGGGGAAGCAGCCAATCTCCTTGTGTGGGCGCAACCGGATTCGTGACACGGATTTTCCATGTCGTCGGATTTTCCATGTCGTCGGGCCCGGCGACCGCAATGCTTGGTCTCGCCGCCGGCACGGAAGCGGGCAAGCGCACGCTGCCGCCCGCCGTCGTGCATGTCATGGGACTGCGCGAGCCGCGATATACTAAGTAAACTTACTAAGCGGAGGCATCAGAACGAGGAGGTTTGGGTTGGCAGGACATCTGGAATTGGTTGATGCTCCCGATGGGGGCTACCGCGTGCTGATGGTGGACGGCGAGGACACCTTAATGGGGCTGTCCAAGCGTTACTCCTCAAAGAAAGAAGCCGTGAGGGCTGTGGAAGCACTCCGGGAAGTAGCCGGCACCGGCCTGCTGCGGCAGGGTTCGGCGGATCGCTACGCGCTCCTTGAGTCGGAAGAATTCATGATGGACCGGGCGCTCGCCGGCCCCGCTCCTGCGCAGGTCGAGGTGGTCTGACGTGGCCGGGTCCAAGAAGAAGGGTGTCCTGTTCGACGTCGACGGGACGCTGATCGACTCCAGCTATTTCCACGCCTTGGCGTGGTGGCAGGCCTTCCGGCGCGAGGGCTTGGATGTGCAGCTCTCCGACATTCACCGCTGCGTCGGCATGGGCGGAGACAAGCTGGTCCGGCACTTGGTCCCGGACTGCACGGAAGAGTTGGAAGAGGAACTGAAGTCGGCGCACAGCGCCGTGTTCTCGACGTTCTGGCCATCCCTGCGCGCCTTCGACGCGGCACGGGACCTCTTGGCGGCCTGTTCCGACGCCGGCCTGGCCGTGGGTCTGGCTTCCTCGGCGCAGCAGCGCGATTTGGACGTGAGCCGTAAGGTGCTGGACGCGGGAACGTCGATCGACGCTTGGACGAGTTCCAATGATGCCGAGGCGAGCAAGCCGGATCCGGATATTCTCCTTGCCTGTTTGGACAAGCTGGGGCTCAAGCCCCAGGACGTGGTGTTCGTCGGTGACGCCGTATGGGATGTGAAGGCCGCCGGGAGTATCGGCGTTCCTGCCATCGGGCTGACGTGCGGCGGCATCAGCGAGGCGGAACTGCGGGACGCAGGTGCCGCGGAAGTCTACGACAACCCGCGGCACCTTCTGGAAAATCTCGAAAGCAGTGCGATCGGGAAACTGGCCCGTTAGCGCTGATCGTCCCGTACTTCCTTGTTCCGGCCGCGTCCGCGGATGGCCCACACAATCACCAGGATGATGATGACCAGGGCTGCGGCTCCAAGGATCCACGGAATGACGCTGGTGCGGTTCTCTTCCTGCGGATCCGATTCGCCCGTGCCGGGATTGGCCGGACCGCTGCTGGCCGGGTTCGGGGTTTCGGATGCGCCCTGCGACGGTCCGGGATTGGTCGGCGTCTGGGTTGACGGGCCTGACGGGTTGGTGGCCTCGGGGGAGGGGCTCGGGGTGGTTGCGGCAACGTTGTTGCCGACATGCCCTGTAACGGGTCCGGCGGCGTTGGCGGCGCCGGCCGACAGCACGGAGCCGAACAGCAGGGTCAGGGCGAATGCGGTTGACGTTATTCTGCGAAGCATCGTTTCTCCTGGGTAGGGGCGTGTCCGAGGACCTTCACAGTAATAAGCATACTGACTAAATCGCAAGAAGTGGGCCGCACACCCGGGAGATGTGCGGCCCTTTTCCTTCCCTAGCGGTTCAGCTTGTCAGCATCGGGCTCGCGGTCGCCGATGTGGCCGGGGGCGTTGGCGGCCAGGACACGCTGGACGAACGCGCTGTACTCCTCCATGTAGTGGCGCAAAAGCGAGGCGGTACCTTCGTCCCTCACCGTGCCATCGTCGTCGTACGCGTCTGCCACAAACCGTATGTACGCCTCAGGTGCGTTCAACTGCGGTGCGTCCAGGAAGCTGAGGACGCTTCGCATGGACGACTGCATTACCGCGGTGCCGATGCCGCCCGGCGAAGCACCGATGATGCCCGTGGGCTTGCGGGCGAACGAGTTGGTCCCCCAAGGCCGCGAACCCCAGTCGATAGCGTTCTTCAAAGCCCCGGGAATGGAGCGGTTGTATTCGGGGGAAATGAAGAGGATGCCGTCCGACGCCGCGATTGCGTCCTTAAGCGCGCGGCCTGCAGGCGGAAAGTCGTTGTCGTAGTCAGAGCTGTACAGCGGGAGGTCTTTGATGGCGATCTCGTGGAACTCGAGTTCAGGCGGTGAGACCCTGATCAGGGCCTTGGAGAGGGTCCGGTTGATGGAGGTACTTGAGAGGCTTCCGACGAAATAGCCGATCTTGAATGAATCCACGGCGGCGTTCCTTTCCGACGGCACGGCCGGAACCGGCTCGTCGACGTGCGGAGGCTGGTTGCCCCAGCTCACGTCCGACCCTAGTTGAGTTGCGCACATAGCGCAGCCCCCTACTCCCGCCAGAGGCTTTGCGGTCATAGACTCGTGGCAATCATGGTCTGGACAGCTCCGGAGAGGGGTGGCGGTGAGAGCAGGCATTGCACGCGAAACGCTCGACGGCGAGCGGCGGGTGGCGGCCACCCCGGAAACCGTCAAGCAGCTGAAAGGGCTGGGACTCGACGTCGAGATCGAGTCAGATGCCGGCGTCGCCTCCGGCCACAGCGACGCCGACTACCAGGCGGCGGGTGCCGCCGTCGTTCCTTCCTTGGACCTCAGCACGATCGATGTCTACTGCCACGTGCGTCCCATGGACCCGACGACGGCGGGAGCCCTCCGTCGTGGCGCCGTCACCGTGGGGCTGGGGTCGCCGTCGTCGGAGTTGCCTACCGTTCGCGCGCTCGCCGCCGGCGGCATCACCTCCTTCGCCCTGGAACTGGTTCCACGCATCTCCCGGGCCCAGTCCATGGATGCACTGACATCCCAGGCGCTGGTTGCCGGATACCGCTGCGTGCTCGAAGCTGCGATGCGTTTGCCGCGCTTCTTTCCCCTCTATATGACTGCTGCAGGGACCATCCCGCCTGCCCGCGTGCTGGTGTTGGGGGCGGGTGTGGCCGGGTTGCAGGCCATTGGCACGGCAAAGAGGTTGGGAGCACGGGTCTCGGCCAACGACATCCGGCCCGCCTCGGCCGATGAGGTGGCTTCCATGGGTGGAACGTTCATCAAACTGGACCTCGAAACTGCGGAGGCGTCCGGCGGCTACGCGCGTGAGCTCAGCGCTGATCGGGGTGCTTTACAGAGGGCTTTGCTGGCCCCGCACGTGGCGCAAGCCGATGTCCTCATCACCACAGCTGCGGTGCCCGGGAGGCGCGCGCCCATGCTGGTAACCCGCGAGATGGTCCAAGGCATGCGCCCGGGGTCCGTGGTGGTGGACTTGGCCGCGGAGTCCGGAGGCAACGTGGAGGGCGTGATTCCCGGCCAGGACATCCACATTCCCACCGCCGACGGGCAGGGCGAGGTCACACTGGTAGGCATGAAGGACGCCGCCTCAGCCATGCCGGCGGACGCTTCGCGGCTCTACGCCAAGAACGTGGCCAACCTTCTGGCCCTCATGACCCGCGAAGGATCGGTGGCCCCGGACTTCGACGACGAAGTGGTGGCCGGAACCTGCCTGACCCACGACGGCGCCATCCGGCACGGTCCAACGGCGGAGGCCCTCGCTGCATTGGGAACAGAAGGAGCGCGTTGATGGACGGTATGAGCCTGCTGACGATCACCGTGCTGGCGGTGTTCGTCGGTTTCGAGGTGGTATCCAAGGTTTCCAGCACCCTGCATACCCCGTTGATGTCCGGGGCCAACGCCATCCACGGCATCATCCTGGTGGGAGCCATCATCGTGGCCGGGCAGGCTTCAGACCCGTGGGTCTTGGCGGTTGCCCTCCTGGCGGTTGTGCTCGCCACGGCCAACCTCGTGGGCGGCTTCGTGGTGACCGACCGCATGCTGGAGATGTTCCGCGGAAGGCAGCGTCCGCCGTCGGGCACTGACGCTGCCGGCAGCGCAGGGGAGCGGCGGCCATGACGCTCCTCGACCCCACCTGGACTGCCCTCCTGTACCTTGCTGCGGCTGCCTGTTTCATCCTCGCGCTGAAGGGATTGAGCTCGCCCAAGACGGCCCGTCGCGGCAACCTCATCGGCGCTTTCGGCGCCCTGCTGGCAGTAGTGACGGTGTTCCTATCGGTGAAGCTGGACAACATCCCGTGGATTTTGGGCGCGATCGTGGTGGGTGCCGGCATCGCAGCGCCGGTTGCCCGGCGCGTCCAGATGACCCAGATGCCGCAACTCGTGGCTCTGTTCAACGGCGTGGGCGGCGGCGCGGCAGCCCTGGTGGCATTGCTGGAGCTGCCGCACACGGATGATCCGTGGGTGCGCTTGGCGATTGTGTTCACGTTGTTGGTGGGGGCGGTGTCGTTTGCCGGTTCGGCCGTGACCTTCGCGAAGCTGCAGGGACTCATGACCACGCGGCCGGTCACGTTCCCCGGCCTGCCGGTGTTGATGGCTCTGGTGTTGTTGGCTGCCGTAGCCGTCGGCGTAGTGGTGATCCTTGGCGGTTCCATTGGCTTGGCCGTGGTGCTCCTGGTGCTGGGGCTGGTTGCGGGCGTGCTGCTGGTCCTTCCGGTTGGCGGCGCCGATGTTCCGATCGTCATTTCGCTCCTGAACGCCTTCACCGGCCTGGCGGTTGCGGCCTCCGGCCTGGTCCTGGGAAACGTGTTGCTCCTGGTGGCGGGCACGTTGGTGGGGGCATCCGGCACCATCCTGACCCGCGCCATGGCCGCGGCCATGGGACGCAGCGTGGCAGGCATCATGTTTGGCGCTTTCAAGGGAGGCTCGACGGCGGGGTCCACGGCCGTGAGCGAACGGCCGGTGCGTTCTTCCAGCGCAGAAGACGTGGCTGTGCTCCTCGGCTATGCGCAACGGGTGATCATCGTGCCTGGCTACGGTTTGGCCGTAGCCCAGGGCCAACACACGGCGGCAGAGCTTGCCTCCGCCCTGGAATCCCGCGGGACGGAGGTTGACTTCGCGATCCATCCCGTGGCCGGTCGCATGCCCGGGCACATGAACGTGCTGCTCGCGGAGGCGAATGTGCCCTACGAGTCCCTGAAGGAAATGGGAGACATAAACTCGGAATTCAAGACCGCGGACGTGGCCTTGGTGGTCGGAGCCAATGACGTGGTTAATCCCGCAGCCAAGACCACCGCCGGCTCACCAATCTATGGGATGCCCATCCTGGAAGTCGCCGATGCCCGGCAAGTGGTGTTCCTGAAGCGGTCCATGCGGCCCGGCTTCGCGGGCATCGAGAACGATCTCCTGTACGAGCCACAAACCACCCTGCTGTTCGGGGACGCCAAGGATTCCCTGACCAAAGTGCTCGGCGCCGTGAAAGCGCTGTAAACAAAACCGCGTACTGATAAGGAGCCCGGACGATGGCAGTGAAACTCAACAAGAAAGCCTTGGACCACGCCAAGAAGTTGATCAAGGACGGCAAAATGGCCAAGGACGAGCGGGACGACTGGAGCGAGCACGCGCCCTCAACCAAGGAAGAAAACGCGTTCCTCGAAAAGCACGACTTCGCTGAGTACGGCAAGTGGTACCTCGGCGTGGACGACGACCATCCGGACGACCAGAAGGGGCATTACAAGTTCCCCATCGGCGACTTCAAGAAGATCCATCGCTGCGGTGTCATCTCAGCCGAAAGCCGTGCCGGCCAGAATGATTACGACGACATCCGGGACGCCCTGGGCAAGCTCTTGGACCTGATCGACAAGGACTGAGCCCGGGCGCCCCGGATGTTACGCAGTGGAGGGTGTCAGCCCGCCAGCAACTTCCCCCACTTGGGGGTCCAGGAGTGGAGCCCCGGCCAGCTTCAGGGCGTGCCAGAGGGTAACCGCCACGGAATCGAGAACGGGTACTCCGGTGCGAGCCTCGGACTGTAGCGTTTAGGGCCCCTTCACCGGGCAGTAAATCGGGCAGGGGATACGGGAATCCGAGAATGGCGGAAACACCTGGAAGCTCGGAGAGCCGAAGGGCGGTGACGGAGCGGCCGGTGAACGACCGGCTTACGGGCGCCCCTTGCAGCCGACTTCGTAGGCGACATACGGATCCGGGGGAAGTGTCTGACCAAGAGTGTTCAAAACCAAGGATGTGGGACAGCCAGACCTCCCACGTGCAGCAAGCTAGGCTGAGCCGGTGTCCTACGATTTCTTTGTTTACGGTTCAGAGGCGCTCAGCCACGACGACGTCGCTACGCGCATGAGCAACATTCGCGGGCTTAGCTTCGACCCCGCTGAAAGCGGGCCTTCGGATGCACAGACCTGGGGCTTTTTGATCCACCGTGGCACTCAACAGAACTACAGTTTCACAGTCGAAGGTCCTTACCCTGACACTGGGGAGGACATTGACGAACGCCAAGCAAGCGTCGTAATCCACGGCATCAAGTACCGGTACGACATCAGCGTCGAGGGCGGCGGTCCTGCAGCTGAAATCCCCCACGCCTGGGCTTTCGCGAAAAAGCTGGCCAGGGCTGTCAGCGGGGTGGCCATAGATGCACAGACCGACAGGACGTGGCCAGAGCCAAAGACGCCCCCGCTCACCGCTTACGAGGAATACTACAAGCATCTGTCCCCCGGGGAGTCCATCAAACATGTCACCGCGCAGTGGTACTTCATCCAGGATGAGGACCCAGTCACTCTGGGACAGAAATACCTCGATGTGTGCAGGGAGCACCTTCCCCAGGCCCTGCCCGGAAATTACCAACTGAGCATGGGGCGCAGGTCCTTGGAGCGCCCGGACGACGACGCGTCGTTCCTGGAGGCGCTGCAGTCCAATAAGATGCCGTGGCTGCAAGCGACTGGCTCGGCCTTTGTGCAGAACCTCGGATTCTCGAAGCTCGTCGACGATGTGGATTCATCAGCACTGCACGTGGGAGCCATCTCTCTGAGCCTGTCAGCTTATGCAAGTAAGCATGAAGGGACAGTGCGCAGGCTGAGACCGTTCTTCCTGGCACTTTCAGAACGCTTAGGGGCCTTCTTTGCAAGCGCCGAAATCACGCGAAGCCACGTGACCACCGAAAAAGTAAAGCAGACCGAGGAGGCGTCGAACCAATGGACTCGGGGCATGTGGCGTGGCCTTCCTGCGCACCCCGTCTGGTGGAGCTATTTCGGTCCCCTCTACTCTGAACTTGTAAGGCCTCACCTGACGGGCAACGTCGAGGAGGCGGACGGGCGATGTTTCACAGCTACGGCGACAAACCCCTCAACCGCGATGAAATCATGGCCCTACTCCCAGGGCCGACCTCCAGTTGGTTGCCCGATGACCTCACCGCACCCTATGATTTTTGCCTACCCCAGCAGCCGGTAGCTGCCACCATACCGCCGCCACTAAGGGCGCCATGAGCCGGCCAACTGCGATTCAGACGCAGAACCGGCACGGTCCAGCAAGCTAGACCGTAAGGCAGCTCAGACGCGCGCGTACGGCGAGGCATCCCTTACCGGACGCCCTGGCCGGCCTGAATACACTGGGCGAGCTGTCTCATTGTCCCTCGATAAGGTTCCGAGACGTCACGCAGCCGTCATCACACCCAAAGAAACGCGAGAATCCAGGAATGCGCATCTTCAGAGCACTTCCAACGAACCAACTCGATAAAGCGGGTTTAGCTCGATGACGATCCCTGCACGTGCGACGATGACCGTGTTCTGGAATGTCGAAGACGGGCAGGAAGAAAAGCGAGGATTCGTCGTTTTCGGGCTCGTCGATCCCGAGCGCTGGCTTGGAAAGTCCTTCCCTGTCGATATCTGGCCTGCCGGAACTGAAGTGGCAGAGTCTCGCCTTCACGGCGAGTCTTGGGAAGTGAAGCTGTGGGACGTAAAAATCTCCGAGTTTCCGTATGAGCCAGAATGGACTGAAGCGGTTCACGCGACCTTGCAAACGGTCATCGATGCCGGCTGCAGAGTGGCTTGGATAAGCAGCGAGGGCTATCCATTCGCAGACCCTCCGCATCTGTTTCTGGCTGAGAGCATGTCGGGAAGTGTTCTCGCCGCTCTAACTTCAGCAGGCGAATTTTTCTGTCCGCTGGACCCAGACCAACCGATCCGGGCGATCTCAGATGATCACTTGGCCCTTTTGCGTGAACATGGGCGCGGACTAGCAGATGCCGCCTCATGACCCGCGTGCAGGCCGATCCTCTGCCGGCTTCACGCCGGGCGGTGGGCCCGCAGCGATAAGCTAACGGCCCGAGGTTGTGTCGGGAAAGGGACGATGTAGGCATGTCGGAGCCAGTGAAAATCGAACTCGATGAAGATCAAGCACTGGTGTTGTTCGATTGGCTATGTCGTTTGAACGACAGTCAGGCCCCAGTTGTTACTCATGAGGCCGAGCAGCGCATCCTATGGGACATGCAATCTGACCTTGAGTCAGTTCTTGTCGCGCCCTTCGAAGCAAATTACAACGAGTTGCTCGCACAAGCGCGTAACCGCGTTGCAGGAGCCGGCAAATAGCCACTTACTTCTTTGAACTGGGATGTCCGGTAAGGG
The DNA here is from genome assembly GCF_026013155.1 of Paenarthrobacter sp. PAE-2. Classification (NCBI taxonomy): domain Bacteria; kingdom Bacillati; phylum Actinomycetota; class Actinomycetes; order Micrococcales; family Micrococcaceae; genus Paenarthrobacter; species Paenarthrobacter sp. PAE-2. Next base: position 21,843 of record NZ_JAPDNV010000029.1, read on the forward strand.
ATCGGCTAACGGGCGCTCCAGAGGGACGCCGATGGGAACGGGCCCTATGATCCAGCTATGACTTTCCAAGACCTCTCGTTCCTTACGGAAGACCTTCAACGTGGAGCACGGTGCGACCCTAACGGTGAAGTGAGTTGGCCAATATCCCAAGCTTCAGCCGCCATTGAAGCACTTGCCGACTCAGGTCGGCTGGTTCTCGGACTGGATATCAGGGACTACCAAAGTGACGGCATGCTCCTCGAGGTGCCCTGGTGGTCCTACTCAGGGTCCGACACGGAAGAAGCCCGTAGCCTTGCACTGGACGCTCTCAGCCATGGAGATCTCCCTGGGGACTGGGTCCTCGTTACGTGGTGAGCTACCCTTACCGAATGCCGTTCGATTCATGTCAACCCGCCCACTGCTTTACAGACATCCGCTAACGGATTAAGAGAAAGGCTAGGTTGCGTCCCTCAGCCTGGCGACTCCGTCGGCTACGGCTTTCTCGTATTGTCGTCAGTCGAATTTGAAGGGGCCGAAGGTTCCGTAGTCCCAGCCCGATCGATGGGGCTGTGCGAAGTTGGACCAAATCACGTTGCTGCTGTCGACGGTTATCCTGACTGCGAGTGGCCAGCAACCAACTTCTCCGCATTGACACCCCAACACCCATGCTTCGCCGGGCTTTGGCCATTGGTTGGCCTTGGTCCCGAGGCAATAGCGCAAGAGATTGCCGAAATCGAAATGTTCCGGGACAAGACCGTCGTATTCACCTGCGGGGTCGTAGCCGCGTGTGGCTTCGTAAGAGCCCACGAGGGTTACGAGTGAGATTCCGTCGACCTCAGGTGTGAGTGCACCTGCACCGTTCGAAGTAGTCTCGGCGCGAATACGCAGCTGGTTCATCACAGGATCATGATTGCACGGACGCTGCGAGCCGTTTTCCCCATCGCCAGGAGCCTTGACGGCCTCCCGTCCGCATAGGGATCCTTCACCGAGACATCGGTGCGAGATGGATTGAAACCGTGCTCTTCCGGCCCCGGGGTCCCGGTTCCTTGGGCTGCCTCATGCTACGTGTGCCAGACTCCAAGTTGTACCCATCAGTGTGGAAAGGGGAAACCGATGAAAGTCGACGAGATTGGCAAACAGTTCGCCGTTCACTTGGGCGTCTCCGGCTCGGTCCGCGAGCAGCTTAAAGCTGATGCCCGGCTGCACGGGATGATGGTTTTTGAACTGGACCTAACAGGAATCACCGACCAAACAGCGCTCTGCCAATACCTCGCTCGGAAGTTCATGTACCCCTTCCCGACACGGGGACTTGACGCCGCGATATCGCTTATTTCGGACCTTGAATGGTTCGGGAACACGCGGGGGCACCTAGTACTCGTCCGCGGAGCTGATGACTCCTCACCCATCGCGGGTGACTTCGTGTCATTGTTTCCAAATATTCTCGATCGGTGGCGCACCCAGCAAGTCCCTTTCATTGTTGCGATAGAGGAGAAGGGCGATCACCTGAAAGGTGCTTTGGCAGGTGCCAATGAGTTCATGGAGACGGCTGGCCGATTAGCCTGGGCCCAACCTGGTACTGGTCCAGTCGACGTTGTTGTCCATTCCTGAGCGGTTGTACCCCAGGTTTCCGCGTCCAGTTGACAGTCGATGCGTGGGCGCCGCGGAAGACCATCCAGCCCTACCCAACGTTCGCATGTGCAAAGCGTCCGGAGAACCGTCCGCTAGCGGACGACTGGGCTACTCGAGGAGCGTCTTCACTCGGTCGACGTACTGTTGGCTCAGGAGTCCGTAGTTCCTCTCATACTTGGCTAGATTCTCGGATTCGTCGGGCGGCAGCGTGAAATACTTCCCGATTTCCAAAACTGATGTGCCGTCGTCCGCGCTGTGCATGGTAAAGCGCATTCGGGCTGCTGGATCTTCGTCCCCTATGGTGCGGGTAATTGCCATTTCCCCAGGAATCTCCTCCATAACTTCCACAGCAGTCACGTGCTCAACACCGGCAACCACCGAAATAAATACCTGGATCTCGCCGAGGCCCTCCACGTCAGGAGCACGAAAACCACAGACAGTTTCCGGCGAAAGGAGTGGTGCTTTCTCCGCAGGTTTGATGAGGTCCCAGACCATTTGGGGTGAAGCCTTGATACTGGTGGACGCCGAGACGTGATACACGGGCGCCTCGGCTAGGGGCGACGTTGCTGGTGTTTTCTTGAACCAGGGACTCATGGCGCGAGTGTATCTCGTCACAGTGAGCCGGTGGGTGGTCATCTCAGGTTCTCCAGAGCGAATCCTCTAATCCGGTCAACGATCCTTACCGGGCAGGTCAGGCGTCCGTTGACCCACCGGCTTACGGGCACGGCCTTTAGGGTGGGTCCAAGTTAAAGGAAATCGTGTCAGCTAGCTGGGCTTTGGGGAAAGCCCTGCCGAATTCCCGGTCCGAACTGACGGACCCTAAGACAGACGTTTCCACCATTCAACGAGGCAGCCGCGAACGAGCTCCTCGAAAGTTTGTAGGGTCATCGGATACTCGTGGGCATCCCACGAGGAACCGCCGCTTGACGCAGTGATCCCAAGAGGCCTTTCGCTCCACCCCTCCTCGTAAGTGCCATATGGTTTCTGCAGCATCGGCGCCGGGAACGGTGTTCCGTCATGCAAGGCGTTACTTCTGTGTCCGTAGATGACCTGCATGTGGGAGTCCAGCTTGAGCCAATCGAGTTGCTGAAATTCCGCCGGTCGTGTTTCGGGAGGACCTTGGTTATAGTCCGCGACAAAGCTAACGAACTTCTTTTGTGCCTTGAGGTTAGGGACCATGATCTCGGCGACATCCTGTTTCGTGGAGCCATCGGCCGCTTCGAGGGCCGCCCAGAGTTTGGGTTCAAGTTCTTCGAGGGCTTTTATTGCGGCGCCGCCCTGAAGGCCTGACCTGCGGGTGTTAGCTGCGGTCTCGATAGCACCGACGAACTGGATCCAGGCAAAGTTAGGATCCTCATTAGACCACCACAAAGCGTTTGAATACATGCGGGCGGCTCGGACTAAGGCGATTGCCTTACTTTCCGCGATTTCTGGGAATGTGAGAAGCAAGTCTTGGATGCCATTTAGGTCTACCTTCCGTGTAGTGATCCTGGGCAGGAGCTCCTGTCCTGAAGAACCTGGCCTTCGGAGTGGGTGCATATCCCAGAAGACAGGCTGTCCGTAGGGATCGTTGCCATTGATGGTCCAGTCGCGGGAAGTGCCGCCTACGCGGCAGCGGACGCCGCAGCTCAACGAGAGGAGTGCTGCCATCTCGTCAGCTGCAGTGCCGCCGTGGTAAGCCTTGGAATTTGTTGGGAGAAGCTCCTTCGTTTGCGGATCCACTAAGTCGGGCATTTTGACAAGGTGCTCCCCGCGCATGGCCATTGCCGGCATCATGGGCGATGGATCTGCCAAGGTATTCAGGATTGAGTAAGGGCCGAGAACCAGTGGGCCGCCCCTTACTGAGGCGTCGGAATACAGGAGCACCTCGTATTGCGGTGCTCCCTGCTGTTTCCGTCCCCTGGCGGCACGCCAATTTTTCCACGCGATGGTTCCCACGGTTACCTCCCGCTTTCAATGGCCGTCTTGAGCAATAGTAGGTCGACAATCGTGAGCCAAAGAGAGAACGACGCAAGCTGGGCTAGAGAGCCACACGCAACGCTTACTGATCTACCTGATCGCACCACGTCCGGAGAGCCACCGGTTTGTCTATCAACCCTCCGTCAGTGCAGTGTCGGAAGCGTCGGCCCAATTGCCCGAGAATAGATAGATAGCCATCTCATCGTTGGGGGAAACCTTTGGTAGTGCCAGCAGACGTCTTTCAGGACATAGAGAACAAATACTCTGCCTATCCGTACGATGACCGGTACGCCCGCTATTACCAAGATCAAAGGCAGGCACTCCGACCTGCCTTTGCCTACTTCCACGACAAGCTCAACTCGCTGCTTGGCTACATGAACCACAAACGGGAGCGAGGAGGGCACTACAACGCCGAACAGAGCCGGGACCTTCTTGAGGTCATGCGTGAGCTGGGACAGCTCAGGACGAACCTCAAGAGGATTGATGTTGAGGTAAGCCTGAGAAAGTCCTATCAAGATGCGCTCGAACGCTGCCGTACCTTTTTGTCCCCTAGTGGGGGAAGCGCCATGCCCCCAGATTTCGAAGAGATACCTCTTGAGGACTACGAGGCCATTATTACCGTCGCGGCAGACATCGTTCGCATCGAAAAGTCCGGCAAAGACTATCCGCTGAAACCCCTTGGAGAGGGTTCCTACGCGCTTGTCTATAAGTACAAGGATCTTGAGTACAAGATGCCCGTTGCCGTGAAGGTGGCGAAGAAGAACCTGGCTCAGAACGAGCTGGATAGGTTCAGGGCTGAATATGACGTTCTAGCTGACCTGAGCTCCCCTTACGTGTTGGCGGTCTACGGGTACAACGAAACCAGGATCAGCTATGCCATGGAGTTTTGCGACTACACCCTCGGAAAATACATCTCCATTAATAATGGCAACCCGAAGTTCGACTTCAGCAAGCGGCAACGTATCGCACAGCAGTTCCTTTACGGCATCAGCTATCTCGCATACAAAAACGTCCTCCACAGAGACCTGAGCTACACGAACGTACTCGTCAAGACCTACGACGCAGGAGTAGTCCAGGTGAAGCTCTCAGACTTTGGTCTACACAAAACTCAAAGTTCCTTACTCACCCGGACAGGGACCGAGATGAAAGGGACCATCCTCGACCCAACTCTCACCAGCTTCAAGGACTACACGCTTAGCAACGAGATCTACTCGGTGGGATTCATCCTCTCCTTCATTTTCACCGGAAAGGAAGCCCCATACGTGGCCGGCGCCAACCTCGGGGCTCTTGTCCGAAAATGCACAGACCTGACCACTGAGAAGCGTTACAAGGGAATTCAAGAGATAATCGATGCAGTGGCCGCTCTGGACAAAGACACCTTTCTGGCATGAGCTGGCCTCTGACACCTCGGCCGAGCACACTCTCCCTTTGGTTCTCCTAGTGGCCAAAATTGCCGGCGGCCTGCTTACCCTAACCGAGTGAATGCCCGGTAAAGGATCCTCAAACTGGACGAAAATGCCTCGAGGCTTCTGGCCGTGCAAAAACCGATGGCAGGACGCCACGTTTCGTGTGTCAGTCCCGTCCCGACGGGTCTTCGCTCTCCTCGGCCGTGTCCTGCATCCCCCAGCGAACATTGAAGGCGGCAGCACTATTCAGTCCGAAACCGAGCCTATGCTCGGCTGGCACAAACTGAACACCTTCCGCAAAATGCATCGTCAGTTCGATCCGCGGACTTACCTCTAAACGGTCGTCTTCGACGCGTTTGACGTCATCGAGAGACACTCGCCATTCCATAAAGGGGAACGAATTCGGTGGTTCTCCCATCCCCTCTGGGTCCATCACTTGGCCTATGAGATGTCCCCTCATCTCAATCCAAAGCGGGCTTGTGTCGACCAGTTTCTTGGACAACAGCCCAGCGCGCGTTTCTGCTTCAAGAACGAGAAGGTTCAGTACCCCTGCTCGAACATAATCAAGGAGCTTTCGGGCGTGGAGATTGGCATTCGCTCGGTACTCTGACAGTGCTATGCTCCCGTGCTCTAGTCCGTCGCTTGCCCTTCGTGCCGCATCGTAAGTGTCTATATCTCCTTGGCAGATGACGTCTCGTCGCACTCTCGCTAGGAGCATCTCGATCCAGTTCGAACGCGTCACATCGATCCCTCTGTGCTGCGCATGGTCCTCGCGAGACTCGAAGCCGAGCGCCTCCCGTTGGGCCCGCTCGGCGGCAGGCGCAAGAGCCTCGAGAGCCATGTAGGCGTGGGCTAGTGCGAAAGCTTGGCCCCTGGTGTTCCAGTATTGGAGCGCAGCGTGGTACTGTCCGATCGCTCGGCTGAGACGGGCCGACTCTGGGGAGGCTAGGAAGGATTGGAGCAACTGGCCGAGAAGCCCTTCATCGAGCCTTCTGCCGATCTTCGGAATTCCCTCCTGCAGGCCAACTTCTCGTTGCCAGAATTCCCGGGTCGTCAGCTCAGCCCCCGACTGAAAGGCCAGGAATGGCTCCGGTACTGGAACGAAAGCATTGACGGCCGAGGACAAGACTGCTGCGAGTCCGCTCGCCGCCGCCCCTGCATAAGCCAACGCTTCATCGATTCCGTCAGATGTCAGATCGATCTGAAAAATGAGTTCCCGGGGGATCAGATCCGTTAGTCCTTGGTCCTCGAAGCGCGTCCAGAGTTCGACATCCACAGGCGCCGGTTCGGACGGCAGTCCCTTAAGCGCAAAGTGATGGCCGGGCAGAAGCTCAGTTCCACTGCCCGCCAAGAGGAGCACGCGCCATCGTGCGGATTCATCTACAGCCTTCATGCATCCATCCCCTGTCATCCTGAACAGAGCCGTTCCCACGGAAGTGGCGACCGCATTTTCCACCAACTCCCGTCGAATCACCATGGTCTGTACCCTGGTGCCCTCGGGTCGCTGCAGTGGCTTCAACATGCGGTAACGGCTCCAGCCAAGGCTACTTCTGAGGCGCCGTTCACTCACGGTCAACTCGTTCGGTCAGGGATCCTCAAGCAGACGTCGGATAGCGTGACAGACTTCTAGCCAGTTCGGATTAGTTTCCGCGATTGCTGGACTGAAGGAGGAACTTACTTAGTGTCGCAGGTACAAAGACGAGAGGCAGTATATGACCTCATCCAGTTGCGGTGCCCGTTGCAGGAGGCCTTGGCTCGATTGTCGACTTTTGAATGGCCATCGCAGGAAGAGCTCGCCACTGCCTTTGCTCGGGATATCGGCCATGCACTTGATGAATTTTGGGCCGGGAAGATTAGCGCAGATGATCTTTGTGTGTGGGCTGAGGAACTGCAGGGCCGAGAAGATATTGCACTGAAGCCCGAGGATCGCGATTTCTTGGCGGATGCACTATTCCAGCTGTCTACGCCCGAGATATGTGGTCCCGCTGATGAGGTGGCCCTTGCCCTCAGGGTGCGGCTGACCTAACACCCAAGCCCTCATAGAAGACAGCCTGCCCGGTAAAGGATCCTTCACCGGGCAGGCTGGAACGGCCAGTGCTCTCGATGAGCGTGCGGAACGCCGCCCCCGAGGGCGTCAGCCCGCCAGCATCTTCCCCCACTTGGGGTCCAGGAGCGGCGCCCCGGCCAGCTTCAAAGCGTGCCAGAGGGTAACCGCCACGGAATCGAGAACGGGTACTCCGGTGCGTGCCTCCACCTCCGCCGTGATGTTGGCGCCGTACAGGTTGGTGCAGAGGTACACCAACGCATCAGGATGGGATGCTGCGAGCTCAAGCGAACCCGGCAGCATCTCGTCGTCCGTCACCCGTGCGAACGATTCGTTGTCGCTCAGGTCCAGGTGTCGGTGGTCGATGGTCTTGATCCCCTCGCGGGCGTAGGAAGCGATGACTGCATCATTTACATCCGGGGTGTAGGGCGTGAACAGCCCGATCCGCTCGGTCCCGAATTCGGAAAACGCGGAGAGGTAGGCCAGCGTCGAGGTCGTGGCCGGGATGCCGGTGGCTTCGGTGATCTCCCGGACCATGGCGTGGTCATGCGCGGCGCCGAGCCACGATCCCGACGTCCCGTTCCAAGCGATGACATCAACGTTCGCCGTGGCCAGCAATTCGGCGGCAGCCCTCATCACGGACGAATCGAACTGCTTGTCCGAGGAATCATCCAGCGCAATGCGGGTAACAGGGATCCGGGTGGAATGGATGGTCACGTCCCGGCGGTCGCCGAGAATCCGGTAGGTCTGGGGTTCCAGGCACGTGTTGGAGGACGGCACAATCATGCCGATGCGGGTGGGGCGGTCAAGTGAAGGCATGGGGGTCTCCTAGGCGGAAGCGGAAACAGGTGCAGAAAGGGAACGGTGTTCGGTGAAGCCGTTGCGGGCGATGAAGCGGCCCGCGGCTCCGGGGTCGTGGAAGCCGGCGGCGTCCAGGACCACGCGACCGGCAGAAACCACGACGGCGGGCCAGCCGTTCAGCGTCTTCCCCTCGAAAGGCGAGAAGTCGGTCCCCATGTGCAGCGCTCCGCCGTCGACGGTTCGCTGTGCGGCGGGATCGAAGATCACCAGGTCGGCGTCGAAGCCTTCAACGATGGCGCCTTTTCGAGGGAGCGCGTTGATGCGCGCGGGGCCGGCGGAGAAGACCTCCACGAAGTCCTCCACGGAGCCGCCTGACTCGGTGACCATGGCCGTGAAGGCAACGGGCATCCGGGTCTCGACGCCGGGCAAGCCGTGAGGCATGAAACGGATATCGTCCGTGCGCTCGCGTTTTTGGGAGAGGTCGTAGCAGGAGTGGTCCGAGGAGACCGTATGGATGGCACCGGAGGCGAGGCGTTCCTTCAGGGCAGCAACGGTTTCGGCGTTGCGCATCGGCGGGCAGCAGGCGTACCACTCGGGGAACGTGGATCCGTACACGCTCTCATCCAGTGTGACGTAGTGCGGGCACGTCTCCGAGTAGGCCTCCTGGCCGCGCTCGCGGGCGGCGGTCACCAGGTCCACTGCGCCGGGCGTGGACTGGTGGACGAAGTAGACGGGGGCTCCGGTGTATTCGGCCATGGCCAGTGTTTCCTTGACGGAGACTTCCTCGGCGAGTTCGGGCCGCGTGCGGTGCAGGTGTTCGATTCCGATCAGGCCATCGGAGGCGTGCTGCTCGGTGCAATCCGCAATGATGGCATCGTGTTCAGCGTGGATGTAGGTGAGACCGTCCAGGCGCACCATTTCCCGCATGACCTTCAGGATGGTGTCGTTGTCAGCCATGGTGGTGCCGCGGTTGGTGGTGTACATCTTCACTGACCGGACGCCCTCGGCGGCGAGTTGTTCGAGCTGCCAGGGTACGGTCTCGTCCCAGGCGATCACTGAGCCGTGCAGGGCAACGTCGCAGCGGGACTCCTGAGCGAGGCGTTTCTTGTTGAGCACTGCCTCCAGTGGTGTTTCCTGGGCGTCGCGGGGGATGCCGAAATCGATGATGGTGGTGGTTCCGCCCCACAGTGCTGCGGTGGAGGTGGTGGCGTAGTCGTCCAGCGTCCGGAAACGGCCGGTGACCTGTGCAACATGGCAGTGACCGTCCACGCCGCCGGGAATCACCAGCATGCCTGCAGCATCCACGGTACGGGCCGCTGCGGGTACGGGTTCCGTGGCGTCGAGCAGCGCGGTGACTTTTCCGCCGTCGACGATGACGTGGGCGGACTGCCGCCCGAAACTGTTCACCACCGTGCCGTTGGCGATCACGAGGTCTGGGAGTTGGGACATCTTCGTCCTCCTGTTCTGAAGGGTTCTTAGGACGTGGCCGAGAGGTGCGCTGCTTGCGCGGCGGTCATGGCGGCGTCGAGGTGAGGGGAGAGGCCGCGGCGCGCTTTGACAGGTGGAGCCGCGAAGGAGCCACCCCGGTGGGTGCCGGACTTGAGTGAGATCACGGCCTCGGCCATGCGGATGCCTGCCGAGATGCCGTCTACCACCGGGACGGGGATTTGGCCTTCCAGGTCGCGGGCCAGCCCGGCGAGCGGGGCGCCGGCGAGGATCACGACGTCGGCTCCGTCCTCGGCGACGGCCTGCCGGCTCAGTGCCAGCAAAGTTTCTTTGAAGTCTGCCTGGACCGAGCCGATGGAATTGAGGGATTGGTTGATGGAACGGATGGACGCGAGGCGGCCGCCGAAACCGAAGCGTTCCACGCAGTCGCGGTACCAGGCCTGGATGCGGTCGGAGATAGCGATGATGGAGAAGCGCTGGCCTTGCAGGGCTGCGGCGCACAGGGCCGCTTCCGTGATCCCGATGACGGGGATGTCCACCAGTTCCTTCAGGGCCGGCATGCCGGGATCGCCGAACGCGGCCACGACGACGCCGTCAATGGCGGAACCTGCGCCTGCGTCCGAAGCTGAAGTGCCGTCGTCGTGCGTGTATTCGGCAATCAGCTCTGCAACCGCGCCGGCGGCAATCAGGGATTCAAAGCGCGTCTCGATGTACTCGACGCCGTGCCCGGCGGTCCGGACTACCAGCTTGGTACCCTCGCCGGCTGAACGCAGGGCTTCTGCCTCGATGAGCGCCGTGACGTCGTCGCTGATGTTGGGGTTGATGACCAAGAGTTTCATGGTTTCTTTCTTAGTTTTCTGGGTTCGGGCACGCCCGCGCCGGTTTCCTCCGGGAACTGGTCGCGGTACTTGCTGACGTGCGACGCCGACTGGTGGGCCGCGCGGTCAGGGTCGCCGCTGGCGATGGCTGCGTAGAGTTCGCGGTGCTCGCGGATGAGTTCGGGCAGGTCGCTGACGTGGCGGAACAGCCAGTGCATGCGGCCTTGGAGGGGTTCCAGTGCGGAGCGGAGAAAGTCGTTGTTGGCGATGCGGGTGATGGCATCGTGGAATTCGCTGTTGGCGCGGTGGGCTTCCAGGATGGAGCCTTTCGCGAGGAACTTTTCGGCTTGGTCGAGGAGGCTCTCGAGGTGGCGGAGGTCTTCTGCGGTGGCGCGCTTGGCGGCCAGCCGGCAGGCGAGGACTTCGAGTGACTGCCGGACGTCGAAGAGGTCTTCCACGTCCTTGGCGCTCAAGCCGCTGACCTCCGAACCGCGCCCAGCACGGTCGCGGATCAGGCCTTCTTGACGGAGCATCCGGAGCGCCTCGCGGATGGGGAGCCGGGAAACGTTGAACTCGGCAGCTAGGTCCCGCTCCACCAGCCGGGTACCGGGCGCATAATGCCCTTCGAAAATCCTGGAACGGAGCGTGTCACGCACGGATTCCCGGAGGGGGCGGTCCGTGTTGTTCGTGTCTTCTGCGGTCAGCATGTGAGCTCCATTTCGTGATGTGTAAGGCAATGCGCCCGGTCCCGGCGGTGCCCGGCCATTGGGTGGTTCAGGACCCTCCGGCCGGCCCGGTGAGTGCGAGTCAGACCGGGAGCCGCTTGTTGTAATCGAGGGCCAGGACGGAGATGCCCATGACCACAGCGGATCCAACGAAGTACAGCAGTGCCCAGGTGTAGGAGCCGGTGGCCCCGACAATCAGGCCTACCACAATCGGCGTGACGAACCCGGCAATGTTGCCGCTGAAGTTCATCGCTCCACCCAGCACACCGGCGTTGGTACGGCCGCCAAGGATGGACGGGATGGACCAGAAGAGGCCTACCCAGCGGAGGAAGAACAGGACTGCGGAGAGGAGGACGACGGCGGTGATCGGGTCCGGGACGATCGTCACGCCAACCAGGCCGCCGACTACGACGAGGCTGGAGATACCCAGCAGGGTGCGCATGACTTTGTTGGCCGAAGCGCCGGAGGCCCGCCACTTGTCCGCAATGGCGCCGCCGAGGATCTCGCCGACGAAGCCGGCGCCGAAGATCACGAACGTGGACCAGCCGATGGTCTTCAGGTCAAAGCCCTTTGCCTGTGCCAGGTACAGCGGACCCCACGTCAGCAGGCCGTAGAACACTCCGTTGAAGCCGAGCCAGCCGAAGCACATGGCCCAGAAGGAACGGAACTTCAGGTAAGGCAGGAGGGCGCGCTTGCCCTGTGCCCCTTCACGGGCGGCCTCGGCGTCTTCCTCGGCGTGGGATTCCTCGATGTAGCTGGCTTCGGCATCGTTCACGCCCTTGTGCTGGCGGGGGTTGTCACGGATGTACCACCAGACGGCCAGGCCCATGAGGATGGTGGCAGCACCGGCGATGATGAATGCCATCCGCCAGCTTCCGGTGGACGCAATCAGCCAGGTGATGAGGATGCCGCCCAGACCGGCACCCAGGGGAGCGCCGGCGTCGAGGATGGTGGCGCCGCGGCCACGTTCTTTCCTGTGCATCCAGATGGCATTGAGCTTGCCCCCGGCAGGCATGACGCCCGCCTCGGTGACGCCAATACCCAAACGGGCGATGAACATGCTGAGGAATCCGCCGGCAAGGCCGGATGCGGCCGTGGCAGCACCCCAGCCGACGCATGATGCGGTGACAACTTTGCGGGGGCCGAACCTGTCAATCAGCCAGCCCACGGGGATTTGCATGAGGGCGTACGTCCAGAAGAACGCTGACAGCAGCAGGCCCACGAGTTCAGGGGCGAGGTTGAATTCTTTTTGGATGATGGGGAGGGCTACGGAGATGGAACCACGGTCGATGTAATTGACCGCAACCAGGACCAACAAGAGGATAAAGAGCTTCCAGCGGACGTTCGTGCGTCGCTGCACGCCGTCCTTGCCGGGCTTTTGGTCGGTGTCCTGGGTTGCCAGTTGGGCGTTTTCGGTAGACACAGCTTCTCCTTCAGTAGGAGTCGACGGGATGGGGAATGTCTTTGGGGTGAGCCGGTGCGGGATATCGCTGCGGCGTGACCCTTACCGGCGGCAACTGTTGCGGTGCCTGCTCTTCGGTGGAACGTGCCCGCAGCCGGTGGTGGATCTTTTGGGATCCCGTTTTGGGATCCCAAAATCAAAGTTAGGTGTGGCGGGGGCCACTGTCAAGGGGTTTGGTATACCTAGTCTTCCGACGAATTGTGACCGACGGTTTTTTTCGGTGGATGGCTCAGTGGTTATCAATCGCTGCCGCTCCGCTTCCGACATGCGAAAACCCGGCGAACCTTGGTGGATTCACCGGATTATAAGTAGATACTGCGGCAATGCGATCGCAGTCGCTTGGGATACCGCTCACTTGAAGGGATGAAGTGTGCGGCCGGGCTGTATGCCAGAATCTCCACCAGTTCAGTCACTTGTGGGCCATGCTGGCTTGGCTGGTATTTTCCTCGTCTTGTGCATCGGCTTTAGGCTCTGTGTTCTTGTAGTTCTGAGTTTGCGCCTCGGCGGCGTCGGGCCCAATCTGCGAATCGAGCCAGCATGGTGACGGCTGACGGGGTCAGCGGGCCGTTTGGGCTCATCGTTCTCGTGCGCGGATTTGGGCCGCGTCAGGGTTGCTGCTTGGCGGTGCGGTCTACGAGAAAGGCGCCGCTCCAACGTCGCCGCTGGTTTGGCAGGCGTGGGTGTGGCGCGGGAGCCTGTCAAAGATGGCTGTGGCCAGGGTTTTTGGCATGAGCTCGTCGAAGCCGGCCGGGTGCTCGCCAGGCGACAGTCGCGTGGACTGCCGTTGTTCTGTTACTCACATCCACTTGCACTTATAAGTGCAAGTGCCATAGTGTGATGGAACGTTAAGGAAAGTACGCCGAGGGAGGCGAACCATGTCCGCGCTATTGGACAGAACTGAAAAGACAGTAGTCGCCACAACCGATCAGGAGAATGCTCAAGCTCGAGCGCTGGTTGCACGGCTGCGTGAAAAGACCAACGACTCTCTATCCCTGGCACTAAAGAACGGCTCGGGAGAAACTGTGGAAGTGCCGGCGGAGCTGACCGCCCTCCTTGGCAAGGTTGTGGAGGCGATGGGCCGGGGCGCGACTATAACGATCGGGACCCTTCCTAAAGAGCTGACCACAACGACGGCCGCAAAGATGCTTGGAATTTCCCGCCCGACCCTGATGCAGCTGATCGCCAAAAATGAGTTACCCGCGCACAAGGTTGGATCGCATACTCGCGTCTTCACCCAGGACGTCCACAACTACAGGGACGCCAGGGCAGTAATGCGGCGTCAGGGCCTGGATGAACTCCGCGCGTTCGAGGACGAATTGGGAGCCGAGGACTAACACGAGTGGTGACCGCCGAAGCTGTAAAGTGCAGTCTATGAGCTCGGCGGTCACCGTTGTCCTAGTGGACGCCAACATCCTCTACTCGCGAACGCTTCGAGATTGGATTGGCCTTTTGCAGTGCGAGGCACCAGATCTGTTCACCGTGGTGTGGACAGAAGACATCATGGTGGAAACCCTGTATCACCTCCGTAAGAAACACCCGCTCTGGTCTGAAGAACAGATCGGCGGTCTTCGCCGGCGATTCGAGAAGGCGTTCACTGGAGGGCAGATCACTGGCTACCAAATCGATGAGACCAGGCAGTATCCCGACATTGGGGACGCCCATATCCATGCCGCAGCCGTCCATGGCGCCGTGGACATAATTGTCACGAAGAACGGCAAAGACTTTCCGTACAGCGACGATCTTACGTACGAGATATATGAGCCTGACGACTTCCTGCTCCTCGTCGATGACGCGGCTCCGCAGGCAGTTCAGGCTGTGACTGAATCACAGCTGTGCTATTTTCACCAGAAGTGCTCCTCTGATGAGGGGGTCGACCTTCCGCTTCGGCTCAAGAAGGGCGGAGCTCCACAGTTTGCTGCCAGAGTCCGGGGTCACTTGCAGCACGTGGATATGAAAATCCTGACTACACAAAAACCGGTCGAGTCTCAGGAAGATGAGGTCCAGGTTTCAACCTAGCTAGGCCCGGGAGCGATTCAGGTCCGTCACTAGCTGATGGATTCCAGCAGCCACTCCTCTGATGCGGGATCCAGGCGCAGCAGAAAGGTCCGTCGGTCTCCGGCGTAAAAGGCTCACTCGGTCGGATAAACACCAAGGGCCCGTGCCACGCGGTGGGGATCTTGAGAACGTCAGCGGAAGGTGCGACAGCGGTACCCGCCTCGGGTGCCGGACGTTCCGGATCCGCCGGTACCACTTTGGCGGACAACAGTTCGGCAACGGCCAAGGGAAGTTTAGTGGGGTTCCCTGCAATCCGGGCCGCAAGGCTCAGTGCATCGGTTTGGCCGTCTGCCATGGCCAGCGCGGTGGTGGGCCAAACGTGGGACTCATGCCCGCCGCCGTCGGGCATTGCCTGAAGCAGCTCTTGCTCGGCGCGGTTCCCCGGTGCGGACAGTACAAACTCGTCCATCACTGTGTCTTGCAGGCCCGAGCCATCCATGAGGTGGTCGTGGATGCTAAGGATGTTGGTCTCCAGCTTCGCTAGGGGCTGCGTGATCTTTTGCAGGGATCCGGGCTGGTCAAGGAGCAGGGTACGGGCACGCCACAGTGACGGGGTAGAGTTCAAGCGGCGCCGATGCTTGAGTGCCGGGGCGTGCAACCACCGCCGCAAGACCTTTGCGGCCGACTGCCGTCCGGGTAGTTCGTAGGCGTTGCTGCCGCGTCACGGTCTGGCGGCAGCTTTCGCGGGCGGTCCTAGCGGATGCGGTCCGTGTCGAAATCGTCGTCCAGGTCGGGGTTGGTGTTGCGGACGGCGGCGGCGTCCTTGAGGAGGTCGCGGATCTCGGCCAGCAGGGCAGTGTCGGCAGGCAACGGCTCTTCCTCGGGCTCCTCGGTGGACAGGCGGTCCTTGACCATGGAGTTGATCTTGTTCATGGGCGCCACAAAGATGAAATAGACCACGGCAGCGGTGATCAGGAACGTCACCAGAGCGGTCAGGACCGCCCCCAGGTTCACGAAGGTGGCCTCGTTGTCAGGCCAGATCCGGAAGCCCAGGCCATCGGCATTGACGCCGCCGGCCGCTGCGATCACCGGGTTGATGATGTTGTTGGTGAACGCGCCCACCAGTGCGGTGAAGGCGCTGCCAATGACGACGGCGATCGCCAGCTCGATCACGTTGCCGCGGAGAATGAAGTCCTTGAAACCCTTAAACATGTCATGTCCTCTGATCAGTCGGTGCTCATCGCTCAAAGCAGAGAACAAACTACCACCCGCAAGTATCAGGGCGATGTCACGCGACGGCCTCCGCGGTGGAGGCACGTGAAGGTCGACGGCGGCCAAGCCACCTTTCGGCGGCACCCATGGCCCTCGTGGCAAACGCCCAGTAGGCGATGCCACCTGCTAGCGATGCCGCAACTGCCAGGCCGAGGCTGGCCTCGGCGAACAGTGGATAAACAAGCCAATGCGTCACGTAGATGTACATGGAAGACGTGGCCAGCAGCGCAGTGATCCGGTGAAGGCCGCGAGGCACGGGCAGGGTAGTTATCCAGAGCAGGATGAGGAACCCCACCAGGACCGTGGCGCTGCGGGGTTCGCTGGAGAACGATCCGGGAATGGTCAGCAGTGCCACGAGGGTCATGGCCGAGCGTTGCCACCACGTCTTGGACAAAGCGGCGGCCCAGCCGAAGGCGAAGAGCCACAGTACGGGCCCCTGCCCGGGGTAGGGGAGTTCGATCACGTCGAAGCGTTGTAGCAGGTCAATCGCTGCGAGGCTGAGCGGAAGCAGCCACGGCCACCTGCGCTGTGCCCTGTCCAGGGCGGGGATGGCCAGCAGAGCCGCCAGGCCCACCAGGATATGCACCAGGATCTCAATGAACCAGAAGCGCGACATGTCGGTCCAGCCTTGGGGACCCACCAGCGTGTTGAGCAGGAAAATGTTGTGCCAACCGTAGTCGTCCGTGATGGCGAAGGCCACGCCGATCACCGCCATGCTCGGCAGGGCGATCCGTGCCGCCGCCTTCAGTTGCCGCTTGAGCCGTGCCCGGCGTGGGCCCGACAGCTGGAACCGGGCAAAGTTGTATCCAGCCACCGCTATCAGGACGTGGGCCGTCCCTTCCCAGTCGAAGAGGCCCACATGGGTGGAAACGATGAAGATGATGGCCACTGCCCGCAGGACGATCCCGGTCTCCATGCGCGCAATCAACCTGCGACGCTGCGGTGCCGTCCCCGGCTGTGGGTTGTGTGCCGCCTTGTTGGGCCCTGCTGGCTTCGCTTCCGGTTCTTTGGGAGTCAGTTCGCACACCGGCATCAGGTGCCACCCGTCGGGAAGGTAGCCCAAGGCACTTTCCAGGCGGACCGACGCAGCTACGTAGGAGAGCGAATCGCCGCCCAATGAGACGAACGTGTCCGTTTCCTTGACGTCGGTCCGCTCAAGAACATCGGCAAAGATGGTCTTGGGGTCATTGCAGGCTTTTGCGGGTGGGTTTCTTTGCGGCTCCTGCGATGCAAGGGCGAGGACGGCAGGGTAATCCGTCTTTCCGTTGACCAGCCGTGGAATCGAGTCGACGGAGCAGAGGGTCAACGCCGCCCGGGGTATGCCAAGGTCCTGTGCCACGGTCTTCGCGAGAATGGAGAGCTCATGCTTACCTTCGACCGCGGCCACGAGGCCACTGTCGGACCCGGCAACTGCTGCCGTGACGCCGTAATCAGCCAGGATCTTTTCGACCCGTCCCAGGTCAACGCGCAACCCCACGATCTTCACGAAGCGACTCCGCCGCCCGACGATCTGGTACAAGCCTCCCGGCCCCCTGCGTGCGAGGTCGCCCGTGCGGAGCTCGGTGATGTCCCGTCCCCGGGCGAGGTCCGATGGCTGCTCGGCGTAACCCAGCATCACGTTCGGCCCTGAGTAGACGAGCTCACTCTCATCCAGGCCGGGCACGGGCTCCAGCCGGAAGGATCCTCCGGGAATGGGGACCCCTATGGCGTGGGGGTTATCTGCGGCCTCATCCGGTGGGAGATACGCCATCCGTGCGGTCGCTTCAGTCTGGCCGTACATCACAAAGAGGTCCCAGCCGCGCTCCTGGCCGAGCTGCGCATAACGGCGCACGCGAGCAGGGTCCAGGCGTCCGCCCGCCTGGGTGATGTACCGAAGGCTGGGTAGCTCCATGGTTTCGAAGCCCACGCGTTCGAGCAGGTCGAAGGTGTAGGGAACCGCGGCGAAAGACGTGACAGACCGCGACCGCATCAGCTCCCAGAAGCACGGATCAACCACGGACAGATCCGTGAGGGCAATCGAGGCACCCACCAGGAGGTGGCTGTTCACGACGCTCATGCCGTAGCAGTAGGACAGGGGAAGCGTGGTGGCCGCCGTGTCCTCCGGGCGGAGGTGCAGGTATTGCGCAATGGCCTGCGCATTCGCCTGCACCGATGCTGCGGAGATGCGGACCAGTTTGGGTGATCCGGTTGAGCCGGACGTGCTCAAGAGCAGGGCGAGTTCGGGATGGAGATCGTGCTTGCTGCCGGAGCGGCGTTCTTCAAGGATTGTCCCGCCGTCGACGGAGCGCGCAATGAGATCCGGCTCGTAAGCCGCCAGCAGCGACTCAACGGCAGGGCCTCCGCCGGAGGGGAGGATGAGCAACGGATGACCTGACGAGAGGGCTGCCAGGTACACCGTCAACGACGACAGTGTGTTGTCGGCTTCGAGGGCGACCAAGCGTCGGGCGGTGCCAAACGACGCCGCCATCTCCTGGACTCGGCAGGCCAGTTGGGCGTAGCTCACTGTGTCTGTTCCGAGGTGTACTGCGGGCCGGTCTCCAAACGATGCCAAGTGTGCGGCAAAGGAGACTCCGGCCAAATTCGGCTGAATACTCACCAAGGCAAGATAGAAGGTATGCCTAACCTAACTCAAATGGATTTGCGTGCGGTTCCGGAATGTGAAGCCTTGGAGCAAGCCGGGGAAGGGGAGGGGAAGTGATAGAGCAACCCGGGAAAGGGGAGGGGAAGTGATAGAGCAAGCCGGAAAAGGGGAGGGGAAGTGATAGAGCAACGGACTGACGGACGCTCTATCACTTCCCGCCGCCCCAGCGCGGATGCTCTATCACTTCCCGTTGTGGCCTAGCCGAATAGCGCCCTCGTGTGATCGTTGAGGAAGAGACCGCGGGGGTCGAACTCGCGCCTGATTTGCAGGAAGGTGTCGAGCTCCGGGTACAGGCGCTCCAGGCGGCTGCGGGTCATGAAGTGGATCTTTCCCCAATGCGCACGCGGCTCGAACTCCTGCAGCACTGCGTCTGCGTCCCGGAAGAACTGCCAGTAGTCCGTTCCTGGCTTGGTGGTGAGTGTGATGACGGTGCTGTCACGCCCTTGGAATTGGGACATGTAGGCGTCATCGGCCTTCACCCAGCGGACTTCCACAGGGTACTTCTGGTCCGGATGCTTGGTGCGGATCAGGTCTTGGATGGCCTCGGTAGCCGCAAGCCCGTCTTCGCTCCGGACAAAGTACTCGAGCTCGTGGAACTGCGTGGTGAAGCCACCAGGGTAGATCCGGTAAGAGCGGTCCAGCCTGGCCCCTTCGCGCGTCGAAATGGCCGGTTCGTCCGGCACGGAAACAGCGTTGTACCGCTTGGTGTAGCTCCGGTTAGCCATGTTGTGTTCCGGGGAGCCGGGCAGGTCCAGCAGTTCGCAGGAGTCGGCTTCGGGGCACCAGAGGAACGAATAGTGGCGGTTCGAATCGATGTCGTCCTGCCACGTGGAGACGGTCTCTTCCCACGTAGGGTAGGTGATCTGCTCTTGGAGGTAGTAACTGTCGTCCACCTCGAGTTCGACTTCCAGGAACACCCCCAACGTACCCAAAGCGACCTGGGCTGCACGGAGTTCACGAAGTTGGCCCTCGCCGATTTCCACGATTTCGCCGAAACCGTTGATGAGCTTCACCCAGCGGAGCTTGGAGGAGAAGCTGCCAAGGTCCTTACCCGAACCGTGGGTGCTGGTGGCCAAGGCTCCGGCGATCTGTTGCTTGTCGATGTCCCCCTGGTTGCTCAGGGCCAGTCCCTGCTCCCAGAGTGCGTCCCCAAAGGCGTTGATCGTGGTCCCGGCCAGTGCCCTCGCACGACGCCTTGACTGATCAGTGCCCGTGATGGCCGAGAGCCGGGACATGTCCATCAACACGCCGCCTGTTTGGACCAAAGGCGAGGACGAGTGCCCAGAGCCGACTGCCCGGACCGGCAGACCCTCACGGATGGCGAAACGTACGGCGTCGAGGGCTTCTTCTTCATTGCGTGGTTGGACTGTGAAAGCCGGGGTAGCAGTTTGGTTGCCTCCCCAATTGGTCCACGGCACCTCCGTCCGGAAGGGTGCCGAGGGGATGGCCGCGGCAGGTGCGACCGGGTTCACTGTGGTCATAGCTAAGCTCCGTTGCTTATGGGGTGTATTGTTCACGCGCCGTGGTTGATCATGACGTGCTTGGTCCGGGAGTAATCATCCAGTGCGTAGAGCGAAAGGTCACGTCCGTAGCCGGATCCCTTGAAGCCGCCCCACGGTACCTCGCAGGCCAACACCAGGTGTGCGTTCACCCATACAGTGCCGAAGTCGAGTTGCTTGGGTATCCGGAGGGACAGGCTCGAATCGCGCGTCCACACCGAGGCAGACAGGCCGTAGGGACTTTCATTGGCCCGGGCGACTGCCTCTTCCTCGGAAGAGAAGGTCTCAACGGTGACCACGGGACCAAAGATCTCGTGCGTGGCGATGGCTGCACCTGCGGGAACATCCGTGATGACGGTCGGCTCAATGAAGTAACCCGTTCCGTCGAGCGCGGAACCGCCAACAGCCATGGTCAGCCCGGCGGCCCGGGCTTCGGACAAGGCCGCCTTTACCCGTTCAAAGTGCGGGCGGGAGATCATCGGTCCAATCTCGACGTCGTCACCCGCCTCGGGTGCTCCCACCACCAAGGTGCTGACTTCACTGACCAGGTTTCGTGTGAACTCCTCGGCCACCGACTCATGCACCAGCACGCGGCAGGCCGCACCACAGTCCTGCCCGGCGTTCCAGAAGCCCGCGTTCCGAACCCCGGCAGCAGCGGCCCGGAGATCGGCGTCGGGGAAGACGACCACGGGAGCCTTGCCGCCTAGTTCAAGGTGCACGCGCTTGACCGAACGTGCCGCGGTCTCTGCCACGGATTGTCCGCTCACGACGCTTCCCGTGAGGGCCACCAAAGCGATGTCCGGGTGCTCGGAGATTCGTTGCCCAACAGTGCGGCCTTGGCCTGTCACAACATTGAGGATGCCGTTCGGGATGCGCCCGGCCAAGACCTCCGCCAGCTTCAAAGTGGAGAGCGGCGTCTGTTCCGAAGGCTTCAGGACGAGGCTGTTGCCTGCTGCGAGGATGGGCGCAATCTTCCACGCCGCCATGAGAAGCGGGTAGTTCCACGGCGTGATGACTCCCACGACGCCCACCGGTTCCCGAAGGATCACCGAGGTGTGGTCTGTAGCGTAATCGCCGCCTGCCATGGAGGTCAGCGTTCGGGACGCCCCGGCCATGAAACGGAACGTATCTATGGTGCTGGTGACGTCGTCTTCCACCACAGCAGCGGGTTTGCCGGTGTTCGCGGACTCGATGGCCTCGAACGCTGCCCGGTTGGCCTCGATGATGTTGGCGATCAGGTTCAGGACATCTGCCCGTTCCTTCGGAGTGGTGTTGCCCCAGGTCCGCTGCGCCGAGACGGCGGCCGCGACCGCAGCGTCAACATCCGCGGCGGTACCGGCGTGAACAGACGCGATGACTTCTTCGGTGGCGGGATTCACTACATCGATCGGGGCTGTGGAAGCAGCACCGGGGACGAAGGTGCCGGCAATGAAGTGACCCGCCGGAGGCAAGATGGCTGAGACATCGGAGGTGTTGTTCTCGGCGCGGTGAACAGTGAATGCTTCGGGCTGGGTTGTAGTCATGATGATTCGCTTTCAGATGAGGTCTGCGGTGACTGTAGGGGAAGGAAAGGGGGCGGCTTTTGTCTTCTTCGGAAAGATCCTGGCCGCGAGGTAGTAGAGAGGCGCCACGACCACCAGGCCGACGATCCATGAGATGTCCACGCCGCCCATCGCTGCTGCCAAAGGTCCGGTGTACACGGCGGTGGCAGAGAACGGAACCTGGATCAAGGCACCTGCTACGTATGAACCGATGGCGACCCAATTGAACCGCCCGTACACTCCGCCGTCGCGCTTGAAGAAATCCTCCACACGGTAGTCGCCGTGTTGCAGCAGGTAATAGTCCACCAGGTTGATGGCGGTCCAAGGGACCAGGACGTACATCAGGAAGGACAGGAAATTCGTGTAGAACAGGATGAAATTGTCGCGGGCAAACAGCGCGATCAGCACGGCCAGCGTAAAGAGTACGACGGCGGCAACGCTGCGGGTTTTCGCCCGGGGAAGCCATGTTGGCTTGAAGGTCTGCCAAATGGTCAGGGCGCAGAGCACGCCACAGTAGAGGTTCATGGCATTGGACGCCGCTACGCCCAGGCAGAAGATTCCCACGATGATCAAGGTCCACGGTTGAAGCAGCGCGCCCAGGCTGCCGACAATCTCAACATCGCCGGCACTCATGGTCACAGCAAGTGTGCCCACCAAGGCGCCGAGAATCATGGGGAAGAGGGTTCCGAGGACGCAGCCCGAGTAGGAAGCCCAAAAGGCCGGAGCGGATCCTGTGCCTTGCGGCATGTAGCGGGAGTAGTCCGAGACGTACGGGGCGTACGCGAGTTGCCACAGGGCCGAGACCGAAATAGTGCCCATGAAACCCACCCAGTTGAAGTTCCCCTGCTCCAGGAAGTTGCTTGGCAGCCCGTGGACCAGCAGAATCCAGCCAAAGGACAGCAGAAGGGCGAGGCCGGCCGCGACGCTCAGGACGCGGGCGTAGGCGTGAATGAGCCGGTAGCCAAAAATCGTAGCGATGACGCTGACGACGCCGATGATGACGATGCCCCCGTCGACGCTGATGCCCGGGCTAACGGCCGCCATGGCTTCGCCCCCAAAGACGAGGTTGGCCGCGAAGAATCCCACGTACATGATCACAACGATGACCACGATCAACAAGGCACCAAACGACCCGAATTGCCCCCGGGTCTGGATCATCTGCGCGACTCCGAGTTGGGGTCCCTGTGCTGAGTGCAGCGCCATGAAGATGCCGCCCAGCAGGTTGCCGATGATGATCGCAACTACCGCCGGAACAAAGCTCAGGCCGAACACCGTTGTGGCCAAGCCGCCGGTCACGATGGTCATGATCATGATGTTGGAGCCGAACCAGATGGTGAACAGGTCCCTGGCTTTGCCATGACGTTCGTTCAGCGGGATCGGCTGGATGGTCTTGTCCTCCAGCCGTGGAACTTCTGCCGGTGCCGGGGTGTTCATGATGCGCTCCGTGAAGCCGTCTCGAGTTCGCGAAGTTCCGTGGACTTGCTCCGGTTGACCATCAAAGCCAGCAAGTCGAAGACCAGCGTTGCCGCGGCCACTGTGGTGATGTCCGCATGGTCATACGCCGGAGCGACCTCCACCACGTCCGCTCCGACAATGTTGATGCCGTCGAGTCCCCGCAGCAGGGCCAGGAGTTCGCGCGAATGCAGGCCGCCCATCTCAGGGGTGCCGGTGCCGGGAGCGTAAGACGGATCCAGCACGTCGATGTCGATGGAAACGTACACGGGGGTATCCCCGAGGCGCTCCTTGACGCGGGAGATCGCGGCCGGAACTCCGATGACGTCCAGGTCGGAGCAACGGATGATCTGGAAACCGAACTCGTGATCGCGGATGAAATCGTTGCGATCGTACACCGGTCCGCGGATGCCCACATGCATGGACTTGTCCTCCACCAGCAGGCCCTCTTCGAAGGCCCTGCGGAAGATGGTGCCGTGGGTGACGGGCTGGTCGAAGTAGGTGTCCCACGTGTCCAGGTGGGCATCGAAATGCAGCAGTGCCACCGGCCCGTGGACCTTATTCAAGGCCCGCAGCATCGGAAGGGCTATGGTGTGGTCGCCGCCGATGGACACGAGCCGCTTCGATTCACTGATGAGGGGGAGGGCCTGTTCTTCGATTTCGCGGACAGCGCGGGTGATGTCGTAGGGCGTGCAGGCGATGTCGCCGGCGTCCACAACCTGGGCTTCGTACACGGGCTCGACGTCGAGCTCGGGATGGTAGCCCGGGCGCAGGAGCCGCGATGCTTCACGGACCGCGGCAGGACCAAAACGTGCGCCGGGCCGGAAGGAAGTTCCGCCGTCGAACGGCACGCCCACAATGGCGATGTCGTAGTCCGGGACACGGTCGATTTGGGGGAGCCGGGCGAAGGTGCCCAGGCCTGCGTAGCGGGGAACCTTGGTAGCGTCCACGGGGCCAATGGGCTGGTGCGTTGTCATGGCTTGATCCTTCGGGTTGCTGGGGCGCTCGCCTTTGAGCGGGAAGTGCATAACTCAATTCTTGGTGACGCGGATCACGGCGGATAGCGGTACATTGACTACAAATGGTCGAGGTGTTTAGACAAACGTCTAAACACCTCGAATGGACCGACGTTCACGCCCCAAAGGAATCGAATAATGGCCATCACCGTCGCCGAACTCGTGGCCGAGCCGCAACTCGGACTCACCCTTCTGGCAGGTGCCACGGGACGGGACAACCGCATCACGTGGGCGCACACCTCGGACCTGCCCAGGCTGTGGGAGTGGATCACCGGTGGAGAGCTCATGATGACCAACGGGATGTCCATCCCCGCGGATGCGCCGGGCCAGGTGGCACTCGCCGAGGCGCTGGTTGATTCCGGGGCAAGTGCGCTGGCGATCGGCGAAAAGATGCATGCACCGGAGCTTCAACCGGAATTCCTGCAGGCCTGTGATCGGCTTGCCCTGCCCCTCATCAACATCCCGTACCCGCTCCCGTTTATCGCCATCGCGAGGTCTGTCGCCGAGTCCTCGCTGCTCGAGGAGTCCCGTCGCCTCAGGCAAACAGCCCGGGTTTACGATCTGCTTCGTACAGCCGGAGCATCGGAGGACCACTGGCAAAGCCTCGTTCTGCGGCTCGCTACGGAACTGGATTCGGAGTTGTTCGTGGTGGATCGGCGCTGCCTGGATCCGTGGCATCCAGAGGGCCAGCCCTTGCCGGACTTCCTTGTGGAGGAGTGGTCACCGCACCCGGGGCGAGTATCCGTGGCAGGGAAGAACTTTCAGTGGCACCGGATCCGCGGGCGGCATGTGCTCACCATGGACGTTCCCACGCACGCGAATGCGCTCCTGGTGGTGCTGCCCGGCAGCGAACCGCACCCTGACGCCGTCGTACTTTTGCATGCCGCAACCGTCCTGGGACTGCAATTGGCACGCATCGTCCTCTCGTTGGAAGGGCGCCACCGCCTGGCCGGTGAATTCCTTCTGCAGGCGCTGGACGGCCGGCTCGGAACCGGGGAGATCGAGCGGCGTCTGACGGCTTTTGGGGTGCCTCCCCAGGAGTTTGTGGTCGCCTCGTTGTCCGCGGACGACGGCGACAGGCTGGCGAACGTGCACGTTGAACTATGGCGGCACGGAGTTCCCGCAGCATCTTTGCGTCGAAACAATCGCCTGCATGTGGTGTTGGCCGCCGACGTGGAGGACGGATTGCTGGTTCACTGCGCCGGGCCTGAGTCGGGTATCGGGGTGAGTTCGCAGGCTTCGGTCGCCGGACTTCAGCAGGCCCTGCAGGAATCTTTGTGGGCGCTGGGTTCGGCCAACGCAAACAGGCTCGGCTTGGCCCGGTATGCAGAAGGGCCGAGCTGGCTTGGGCTGACCGGATACGAGGAAGGTACTGCCTTGGTGCGGCGTCTTCTGGGCCCGGTCTTCGACTATGAGCAGCGAATGGACGGCGATTTGATAGTCACGCTGAAGACGTATTTGGACTCGCAAAGGTCGTGGCAAAAGACTGCCTCCGCGCTCTTTACGCACCGGCAGACCATCATCTACAGGATCCGCAAAATCGGCGAGTTGACGGGCCTGGACATGGGTGAAACATCGACCCTGGCCCAGCTGTGGCTGGCTCTGCAGATCCATGAGGCTATGCAAGGCTAGTACGCCGCCCTGACCTGCGCGTCTTGCCTTTCTTCGCGATCACCCGCTATGGTGTGAAGCGTGTCACCGAGGTGGCGCACACGCTTTTGATCTGCGGCGGGAGAGTCCTGCCGGGTACATCCAGTCAGGCGCCGTAGGAGCAAATCCTCCCCAGGAATCTCTCAGGCCCATGTACCGCCGCGGCGAGGCAACTCTGGAAAGCAGTCCGGGCAACCGGGCTCACCGACGGTGCAAGTGGACAACCAAGTCCACGGAATCTCTCAGGTCCAATACAGAGCGGGGAGGAACCCATATTCACCACGGCGCTCAGCGGGCGCCTGAATCCTGGAGTTCCTCTTGACTGTTCAATCCTCCCCAACCGCGTTCGCGGACCGGCATATCGGCGCCCGCCGCCAGGCCGATATCGACACCATGCTCAAGGCCATCGGCTACGACTCCGTTGATGGCCTGGTTGACGTTGCGGTCCCCGATTCCATCCGCCAGTCCTCGCCGCTGACCCTGCAAAAGGCCCTCAGCGAAACCCAGGTCCTGGCCGAACTCCGCAAGCTCGCGGCCAAAAACAAGACTGCCGTCCAGATGATCGGCCAGGGCTACTACGACACCATCACGCCCC
>NZ_JAPDNV010000030.1:0-44783 GCF_026013155.1 Paenarthrobacter sp. PAE-2
GTGGCGGGTCACCGGAAAGGTGACCCGCCACTTTTTGTGTTCCCCCGCCCAAGTAAGTAGCAGTTAAGCGCGTTTTGACGGCTCAAAACGCGCTTAACTGCGACTCAGTTGGGTGCTTTAGCCAAGCTCGAGCACGCCGTCCACCCGGCGCGGGATACCCAGCGGGTTGGACTCGTGCAGGGCGGGATGCAGGATGCTTTCGGGAGCGTCCTGGTAAGCAACAGGCCGCTGGAACCGGCGCACAGCCGTGGCTCCCACCGAGGTGAAAAGGGAGGTGGTGGCCGGGTAGGGGCCACCGTGCTGCTGGGCCCAGTTCACCGCAACGCCGGTGGGCCACCCCGCGAACAGCACACGCCCGGCCAGTTCACTCAGTTGCTCCACCAAAGCAGAGATATCCTCGCCCGGCTGGGAGTGGATGGTGGCTGTCAGGCTGCCGGGTACCTTGGCGAGGGCCTGCGACAGCTCATCCTGGTTGGCGTACTCGATGAGCAGCGTGGTGGGGCCGAAGCACTCCTCCAGCAGCTCCTCCGGCCGCTCCAGCACGTTCGCCGCGGTGGTCGCGAAAACCACGGGGGCGGCGCCGTCGGCAAGCGCATCCTGCTCGGCGGTTCCGCTGACCAACGTGACACCGGGCAGCTCGGCGACGCCCCGCAGCCCGTGCGGGAACGCTTCCGCGATGCGTTCGGTCAGCATCGCTGCTGCCGGCTTGTCCTTGCTGGCTTCAGCCAGGTGCGCGGCGAAGTCGGTGCCGGCCGGGATGAAGACGAGTCCCGGCTTGGTGCAGAACTGGCCGGCGCCCATGGTGAAGGAACTTCCAAGGCCGGCAGCGAGTTCCTCGCCCCGCTCGGCCACTGCCGCTTCCGTGATGACCACGGGGTTCAGGCTGCCCAGTTCCCCGTAGAACGGAATGGGTTCCGGGCGCGAAACAGCGAGGTCGAACAGTGCGCGCCCGCCCGGAATGGAACCCGTGAAGCCGACCGCCTTGATGGCGGGATCCTGGACCAGGGCAGTGCCGGCTTCCCGTCCGCTGACCAGCGCGAAGATACCCTCCGGCGCGTCTGCTCCCGCGAGCGCCTCGCTGACGATTTCCGCGGTCCGCTCGGAGAGGCGAAGGTGCCCGGAGTGGGCCTTCACAATCACGGGGCAGCCGACGGCGAGCGCCGAGGCGGTATCGCCGCCTGCCACGGAGAACGCGAACGGAAAGTTCGACGCCGAGAACACGGCTACGGGGCCAACCGGCCTGAGGATGCGGCGCAGGTCGGGCTTGGGCGGGGTGGCGCCCGGATCGGCATGGTCAATGACCGCTTCGAGGTACGAGCCCTCGGTGATCACCTTGGCGAACAACCGCAGCTGCCCGCTGGTCCGCGCCACTTCCCCCGCCAGGCGGACTGTGCCAAGGCTGGTTTCGGAATCGGCAATGGCCACGAGTTCGTTCACGTTCGCGTCCAGCGCGTCGGCGACGGCGGTCAACCATGTGGCGCGTTCGGCGTCGGAAGCTGCTGCGGTCACTTTGGCGGCGGCCGCCGCTGCTTGCGTGACCGCCGTCAGGTCAAGAGTTGCTGTACTCAATGTGCATTCCTTTGTTTTCGGAGCTCTCGCTTGCGGGCGTCATGGAACCGAAATCGAGGCCGAGCCCGGGACGCCCCCCGGAACTGAGCCTGCTGTTGCGGATATGGATGGGCGATGACCCGGCCAGGATGCCCAATTGTGCGAACGAAGCATCCTCGACGTCTTCGACCTTGACCGCTTCTGCCATGGTCAGTGCCAGTTGGCCGGACAACTCGGGCAGAAGGTGCGGGGCAACCCTGATGCTGTTGGCCCGGGCAAGTTCGACGATCCTCCGGAACGGGGTAATGCCGCCCACGCGGACAATGTTCGGCTGGATGATGTCCACGGCTTCTGCCTCGATGAAATCCCTGAAGCGATAGATCGTGTGGACGTTCTCCCCCAAGGCAATGGGCACCGGCGAGTGCTTGCGCAGCCGCCGGTAGGCCCAAAGATCGTCTGCACGGATTGGTTCCTCCAGCCATTCCAGGCCATAGCCGGCCAGGGCATCCAGGGCCCTGAAGGTATGGGCCAGGTCCCACCGTTGGTTGGCGTCGATCATGAGCAGGCGGTCCGGGCCGATCACTTCCCGGACAGCAGCCACCCGTTCGGCATCCTCCCGCAACTCGGGCTTGCCGACCTTGATCTTGACTGCGTTGTGTCCGGCCGCCACCCACCGTTGGGCCTGCTCCACCAACTGCTCCAACGTGTAGTGCAGGTTCACGCCGGAACCGTAGACCTCCACGGATTCCTGCCTCTGGCCAAGGAACCCGGTGATGGAAGTGCCGGATTGCCGTGCGAGGAGGTCCCACAGGGCGAGGTCCACGCCAGCCATCGCGATGGTGGTCAGCCCTCCCCCGCCAGCTTCGTGAAGCCGTTTCCACAACTGGTCCCACACGATTTCCGGGTTGGCTTCCACACCGGAAACAAAGGGAGCAATGTCATGGTCCAGGAGGGCCTTTACCGCGTGGGGACCAATGGTAGGGGTCCAGGAGAAACCGTGGCCCGTGCCGCCGTCGTCCGTGGACAGTTCGGTGACAATCACGTGGTTTTCCGGCGCCTCAGTTCCCCAGCTGCGCAGCAGCGGAACGGTGATGAGCCGCGTGGAGAGCCCGGTGATTCTCGCAGTCATCAGCTGCCGGCCAGCTCGTGACCCTTGGCCAGGATCGCCTTGAGCTCCAGCAACTGCTCTTCGGTGGGATCAACCAGCGGCGGGCGGACGGAACCGACGGGAAGCCCGGCGAGGCGGAGTCCTGCCTTGATGAGGGAGACACCAAAGCCGGGGGTCTGGTCGCGGAGCCGGACCAGGGGTGCGTAGAACCCCTCGAGCAACGCATTGCGGCGGTCTTCGTCGCCGGCGACGTAGGCGTCATAGTAGGCCTTGGCAATCTCCGGAGCCATGGCAAAGGCAGCCGAGGAGTACAGCGGAATTCCCAGTCCCCGGTAAGCGCCCTGGGTGAGTTCCGCGGTGAGGAGTCCGTTGAACAGTGCGAAGTCCTTGCGGCCGCTGGCGTTGATGGCAGACACGATTTCCTGGGCAAGCCCAACGTCGCCGATCCCGTCCTTGAAGCCCACCACCTTCGGGTTGGCGGTCAGGCGGGTCATGGCTGCCGCGGTGAACTTCGCCGTGCCGCGGTGGTAGACAATGACGGGAAGGCTGCTGGCAGCGGCAACGGCCTCAACGTAGGCCACTACGCCGTCCGTCGGTCCGGAGACCAGGTACGGAGGCAACACCAGGAGCGCGTCGGCGCCGGCTTCCTCGGCCACCTTCGCAGCGGCGATCGCGTGGCCCAGCGGGCCTCCCGCGCCGGCAACCACCGGAACCGCGCCCGCAACGACCTCGACGGCGGCAGTCACCACGGTGCGGATCTCATCGAGGGAAAGGGCATGGAATTCGCCCGTGCCGCATGCGGGGAACACACCGCCCGGACCGAACGGCAGCCGTGAACCGATGTGTTCCTTCAAAAGCTCCACATCAACTGAGCCGTCTTCGGCGAAGGGTGTGACGGGGAAGAAAAGTACGCCGTCGAAATTCATGCTGTCTCCTTGCTGGTTGCGCCCGCGGGCACAAGCCCGCGGTTGTTCTCGTCCTTGAGTACTGCTGTGTCTGCGCCGTCAAAAGGCGGGGTGAGTTCGGTGCGCCAGCTCCGCTTCGGTTCCCAGCCCAACAATGTGCGGGCCTTCCCGATGGAGAACGCGGGACTGGTCCCCGTGAGGTGTTCCGTGAGCGGGCCGCTGCCGGGCAGGAACTGCGGCAGCAGCTCCGACAACGGCGCGGCAGCCAAGGCATCCTTGGCCCCCACAAAGAACGTCTGCCCGTTCGGAATGGAGTCCATCTTCGCCAGGAGCACATCCAGGAAATCCGCAACATCCCTCGCGTCAACGTAGTTGAACAGCGCGGGAGCGGACAGCGACGGATCCGCCAATCGCTCGCGTACGGTGTGGCCCTGCTGCGTCAACGCGCCCTCCCACTCCTCGGGCGAAATGACGTAGCAGGGTCGGAACGCCGCGTAACGGATCTTGTCCCCCTGGGCGGCGGCAAACATCCGGATTGTTTGCTCGGCGATCAGCTTGGACAGCGCGTACGCGTTCCAGGGTGTTGCCGGCGTGTTTTCGTCAAGCGGGAACGACGGCGGCAGCCAGCCTTCCGGGCAGCCGTAGCCCAAGGCGGTGGGGCTGCTGGCGGTGACGATCCGGCGAACGCCAACCTCTGTTGCTGCGCTGATGACGGCGAACGCGAGCCGCGTGTTGGTGCTGAAGATGACGTCCTCAGGAGCACTAAAGGGGACAGCGATGGCCGCCAGGTGGATGACAGCGTCCGGCGCCGTCTCGCGAATCAGCCTTTCGGCTTCCCCCGGCGCCAGAAGGTCGGCGGTGTACTGCACTGCGCCGGCCGGTAATTGCTCTGTGGGGATGGCGTCCCGGTCGACCGAAAACACCTCGTGCCCGGCGGCCGCCAGTCCGGCGACGACGCTGCGGCCAAGACGGCCGGAACCGCCGGTGACGAAAATCCTGCTCATTGGTTAATCCTTGTTGTCAAAGAAGCTTTAGCCCTGTCCGCGGCTGAGGTCGGCGCCGAGGCCAAGCTCGCTGATGCGGACAGGAAGGTCGGTTTCGAGGGACTGGTTGCCGGCAATGCCAACCGAGACGGAGCGGAGCCCATCGATGTAGCCGGACGGGCGGCCCAAGGGGTCCACGCCGGGTCCGTTGAAAAGGTCGGAAAGGAGCAGGTTGTCGCCGCCGCCGTGGCCGCCCTCTCCATTGATGATCGGGACTTCGTAGGCGGATTCCCAGTGGCGCTGGACCACCAGGCGCTCCCCGTTGCGCCGGACCGCGTCTTCTTCCTCAACCGGGGTGGCGCTCGGGTCCACCACGGTCTTCTTGTCGGTGCTGAATTCGACGGCGGCGCGCTCCACCACTTCGAGCTCGGCGCGGCCCTCGGTTCCGTTGACGCTCACCCGGTAGCCCTCCCACGGGCTGTGCGCATTCAGGGAATAACTCAGGGTCGGACCGCCCTGGTAGTCCACCACCAGCGCAAGGTTGTCCTCGATGGTGATGCCGTCGGTGAACACGTCCTGGTCACGGCGGTAACCGTCGAACTTTTCGTTGTCGTAATACAGCGCCTTCAGCCGTTCGTCGTCGCGGAGGTCCAAACGGAAGGGATCGCGTTCCAGGCCGTCTACGGTTCCGCGCTCCGGACGGGCACCGAGGCCGCGCTCGCTGGCGTTCTTGTCCCCGTAGAAGCGAAGGCCGCCGGAGGCAAAGACGCGCTCGGGGACATCGTCGATCCACCAGTTCACGAGGTCGAAGTGGTGGGAGGCCTTGTGGATGAGGAGGCCGCCGGAGTTCTTCTTGTCCCGGTGCCAGCGGCGGAAGTAGTCGGCGCCGTGCACGGTGTCCAGCACCCAGCTGAAGTCGATGGACGTCACTTTGCCGATCACGCCGCTCTGAATGATTTCCTTAAGCGCTGAGTTGCGGGGCGAGTAACGGTAGTTGAACGTCACCACCACGTTGCGGCCGGTTTCGGCGGCTGCGGTGGTGATGCGGCGGCAGCCTTCAACATCAATGGTGAGCGGCTTTTCAACCACGACGTCGGCACCGGCCTCGAGCGCTTCGACGATGTAGTCCGCATGCGTGTAGTCAGGCGTGGTGACGATGACGCGCTCGATGCCATTGGCCTGGATGAACTCCGTGAGCCGGGCGGGCTCGAAGGATGCTACCGGAGCCGGCGCGCCGAGCTCCTGGATGAGCTCCTGGTAAAAGTCCACACGGCCCGGGTTGACGTCGGACAACGCCACGAGTTCTGCCACGTCGGCGTGCTGGCCGTAGATGGCCCTGATGTACATTTCGGAGCGGCCACCGGTGCCGATGAGGGCGATCCTGGTCCGGTGGGCGGAGGTGTTCGGGGATGACGCAGCAGCGGCTGGTTGGGTCTCGGCGGTGTCGACGTTGACCATGGGGAAATGCCCCTTTCCAAAGGCAGGAATGAACCGCTTGACGGCCCGGCTTGATCTGGGAAGAATCATGAGAAAGCGTTTTCTCAGAGCGTTATAAGCTTTGTATCAAGACACTGGCGGTCGCGTCAACCATCACTCCAAGGACGGAGCAGCACGCGGTCGGCCAACCGGAAGGGGCACCATGGCACGCAGGAATACCAACAGGCGCGTTGGCATTGCCGACGTCGCGGAAAAGGCAGGCGTCTCCCACGCCACCGTGTCGCGCGTCATGAACGGCAACGCAGCAGTGGACCCCGGAATCGCAGAGCGGGTCCGGGCTGCGGCAGCGGAATTGAAGTACCAGCCGAACCCCGTTGGCCGAAGCCTGGCACTGGGAAAGACCGACACTATCGGCATCGTGGTGCCCGACCTTGCCAACCCGACCTTCCAAGCCATCCTGCGCGGACTCAGCATCGCCGCAGCCCAGGACGGTTACAGGGTCCTGATCGCCGATTCATCCGAAGTAACCAGCGAAGAAGCCATCCTGGCCGGCGAAGCACGCCGGCGCTGCGACGGAGTGGTTCTTTGCGCGCCACGCATGGCGGATGCCGAACTCGAAGAGCTGGCTCCCACGCTCCACCCCCTGGTCCTCATCAACCGGACCACCATCACCACCAACACCCCCAGCCTGAGCGTCGACTACGGGGAAGGCATCCAGGAGCTGGCCAAACACCTGGTCTCACTGGGGCACAAGCGACTGGCTTTCCTTTCCGGTCCGGAACACAGCGCATCGAACCGGCAGCGCCTGGTGGGCTTGGACAAGTTCCGGAGGGAACACCCGGAAATCGAGCTGCAGATGCTCCACGGCGGTTCCAACTTCGATTCCGGACACGAGTCCACGGACGCCATCATCGCCAGCGGCGCTTCCGGGATTCTGGCATTCAACGACCTCGTTGCCATGGGCTTGCTCAGCGGCCTGCACGAACGGGGCATCAGGGTCCCGGAAGACATCTCGGTCACCGGCTTCGACGACATCCCGTTCGCCAAGTACACCACTCCCCCGCTCACAACGGCCGCCGTGCCCATCAACGAACTCGGCAGCCTGGCTTGGCGGCGCATGCGCGAACAGATCCAGCAATCGGCCGAGGCCCTCAGCCAGCCGCAGGATGAGTTCGAGCCCCGGATTGAAATCCGCAAGAGCACCGCGGCGCCTGCTCTCACGCCCATTCCTGCCCCGCGGGTTGGCAGTTAATGGCAATCCCCGCCGGGTAAAACTGTCACTTCGGTGAGGGCGCCGAGCCCACACCTGCCTCCGCGTAGAAGCCCCTGATGTGCGCGGCCACCAGCTCCGCTGCCCGGCCGCCGTCGTTCGCGTTGACCGCCTCAAGGATGGCGCGGTGCTCCGCCCGAAGCCGCGCCGAAGTGGCGTTCCAATCGGGCAGGTTTCCCGTCAGTTCGCCGGCGTAGTTTTCTATGGCACCGCGCAGGGACGCCATCATGGCACTGACGACGGCGTTGCCCGCTGCCTCAGCCAGGGCGACGTGGAACCGGGAGTCCAGGGCCAGGAAAGTGTCGACGTCGGGGGCGTTCTCCATTTGCTCGAGCAGCTCCGCGGCGTCGTCGAGTGCCGCTACCCCCGGCCGGGCCCGCTCCGCTGCCCAGGATTCCAGGAGCACCCTCGTTTCCACGATGTCCGGGACCGGCAGGTGCCTGGTGGCCACGTGCAGGCGAAGGGTGGACCCCAATGCCGACCCCGGCTCGGCGATCACGATGGTGCCCGCGTCCTTTCCGGAGCCCACGCCGGCGCGGACCACCCCCATGGCTTCCAGTATCCGCACGGCTTCACGGACGGACGTGCGGGAGACCTGCAATTGCTCGGCCATGGCCCGCTCGCCGGGAAGCCGTCCACCCAGTGCCAGTTCTCCGCTGGCGAGTTGGTTCTCGATCCATTCCAGGACAAGTTGATGCGTTCGCATAGTCGAATAGTAGTTGATGTGGTATGACCACATGGCCTACAGTGTGGTTAGACCACACCACCACCAGGGAGAACCGAAGTGACAAACACCCTCGATCCCAAGCTCACGGCCGCCCCCGCCAATGCCGGCAGCGACCAGAACGTCAGCCGCGCAACCCAGCCGGCCCCCGCCGTCGTACAGCCTCCCGCGCTGAAGCGCCGCGTCCCCAAGGTGGCCGACCTCGCGCCGCTGATGCAGTTCAAGAAGCCTGAATTCAGCAAGGCGGCCCGCCTCAAGCGGGCCAGCACCATCTGGGAACTCCGCGACATCGCCAAGCGGCGGACACCCCAGGCGCCCTTCGATTACACGGACGGTGCGGCTGAAGAGGAAATCACCCTTCGCAGGGCACGCCAGGCATTCCAGGACATCGAGTTCCGTCCCGGGATCCTGCGCAATGTGTCGAAGATCGACCTGCGGACAGACATCCTGGGCCAGGAGTCGAAGCTTCCGTTCGGCATTGCCCCCACCGGGTTTACCCGCATGATGCAGTCCGAAGGCGAGTACGCCGGCTCGCAGGCAGCTGAGGCCGCCGGAATCCCCTACACGCTGTCCACCATGGGCACGGCATCGATCGAAGACGTTGCAGCGGCCGCACCGAACGGCCGGAACTGGTTCCAGCTGTACTTGTGGACGGACCGGGACCGCTCGCTCGAGCTGATCGAGCGCGCCGCCAAGGCAGGCAATGACACCTTGATGGTCACGGTGGACACGGCCGTGGCCGGCGCCCGGCTCCGCGATGTCCGCAACGGCATGACCATCCCGCCGGCCCTGACCCTGAAGACGGTGCTGGACGCGTCCTACCGGCCGGCCTGGTGGTTCAACTTCCTCACGCACGAACCGCTGACCTTCGCCTCCCTGTCCCGCTACACGGGCACGGTGGCCGACCTGATCAACTCGATGTTCGATCCCACACTGACTTACGAGGACCTCGACTGGCTCCGCGAAACGTGGAAGGGCAAGCTCGTGGTCAAGGGCATCCAGACGGTGGAGGACGCCCGGCGCGTCGTGGACCATGGAGCCGACGGGATCGTCCTGTCCAACCACGGCGGACGCCAACTGGACCGGGCCCCGATTCCGTTCCACTTGCTGCCGGAGGTGACCTCTGCCCTGGAAGCGGACAACAGCGACGCCGCGGTCATCCTGGACACGGGCATCATGAGCGGAGCCGACATCGTGGCAGCACTTGCCCTTGGCGCGGACTTCGCTCTGATCGGCCGCGCCTACCTGTACGGACTCATGGCCGGGGGCCGCGAGGGCGTGGACCGCACCATCCAGATCCTGGAGAAGGACATGACCCGCACCATGGCCCTGCTGGGCGTCAGCAAGGTTTCGGAGCTGAACCCGGAGCACGTGCGGCTGCTCCAGCGCTAACCCATCCAGGTACGCTAACCCATCCAAGTAGCAGTAGAGCGCGTTTTGAGGGTTCAAAACGCGCTCTACTGCTACTCAGTTGGAATTAGATCAGGCCCTGGGCGAGCATCGCGTCGGCTACCTTGACGAAACCACCGATGTTCGCGCCCACTACGTAGTTACCGGGCGCGCCGTATTCCTCGGCCGTCTCGGCGCAGCGGTCGTGGATACCCACCATGATCTCGGTGAGGCGCTGCTCGGTGTGCTCGAACGACCACGAATCGCGGCTGGCGTTCTGCTGCATTTCCAGTGCCGAGGTGGCTACGCCACCGGCGTTGGCAGCCTTGCCCGGCCCGAACAGGATCCCGGCCTCCTGGAAGACGGACACGGCCTTCTGGGTGGAGGGCATGTTGGCACCTTCGGCCACGGCGAGCAGACCATTGCTGACCAGCTTGGCAGCGGCGTTGCCGTCCAGTTCGTTCTGGGTGGCGCAGGGCAGGGCAACAGTACCGTTGACATCCCACACGCTGCCGCCGGCAACGTAGCTGGAGCCGGGGCGCCGGGCCGCATACTCCGTGAGGCGTGCGCGCTCCACTTCCTTGATCTGGCGCAGGAGTTCGACGTCGATGCCGGAATCGTCCACGATGTAGCCGGCCGAATCGGAGCACGCCACCACAGTTGCGCCAAGCGCCTGGGCCTTGGCGATCGCGTGGATGGCAACATTGCCCGAACCCGAGACCACAACGCGCTGGCCGTCGAAGGAGGTTCCGCGGGTCTTCAGCATTTCCTGTGCGAAGATCACGGTGCCATAGCCAGTGGCCTCCGGGCGGACCAGCGATCCACCCCAGGAGATGCCCTTTCCGGTGAGCACACCGGACTCGTACCGGTTGGTGATCCGCTTGTACTGGCCAAAGAGGTAGCCGATTTCGCGGCCGCCGACGCCGATGTCACCCGCGGGGACGTCGGTGTATTCACCGATGTGACGGTACAGCTCGGTCATGAAGGACTGGCAGAAACGCATGATTTCCGCATCGCTGCGGCCACGGGGATCAAAGTCGGATCCGCCCTTGCCGCCACCGATCGGCATGCCGGTCAGGGCATTCTTGAAGATCTGCTCGAAGCCCAGGAACTTGACGATTCCCAGGTACACGGACGGGTGGAAACGGAGACCGCCCTTGTACGGGCCGAGGGCCGAGTTGAACTCCACCCGGAAGCCACGGTTGACGTGTACACGGCCGGCATCGTCAGTCCACGGGACGCGGAAGATGATCTGGCGTTCAGGCTCGCAGAGGCGCTCCAGGACCGCACCCTCAAGGAACTCGGGGTGCCTGTCGTGGACCGGGCCGAGGCTTTCAAAAACCTCGTTCACGGCTTGGTGGAACTCCTTCTCACCCGGATTGCGAGCAAGTACGGTGTCCCGGACGGCTTCGAGCCTTGAATCCATTGCGTCTTCCAATCCCTTCAGTGCCACGGGCGGCAGCAAGACAGTAAGTCGCACTCATGGTTTCACCATCAAAGGTAGGATCTCCACCCGGATCGGATGTGACCGAAGAACGTGAGTTAACAGAACCGTGGAAAATCCTTGAAATGTAAAGGATCAGAAGGTGAACAAAACCTCACAATGTGAGAAGGATCACGTTAGATTGCAGGTTAGCGCTTCCGCCCGAACTTAGGCAGGGTGGGCAGGTTCGCAAGCAGGTCGGCTGCCTTGGTGGCGGCCCGGCCCACCGTGCGGCCAATCTGCTGCGGCACAGTGTCATCGGTCTGAAGCTCCACCGAGACCGGAGCCTCGCCGGCCTGAACCGTGACGGCCGGACTCAACGCCTGGGGCGCCGCTGCCAGTTCGGCCGCCGCGGGAGCCTCGGCCACCTCGGCAGCCACTGCCGCTTTCTCCCCCGCAGAAGGTACGACGGCGACGGGAGCCGCGGGTCCGACGTCGAACGTTTCCAGCCAGCTGGCTACGCCGGCCAGGGGCTTGGGGTTCAGGGTGTAGTAACGCTTCTGGCCCTGCGCGCGCATGCTGACCAGGTCCGCTTCACGCAAGACTTTCAGGTGCTTGGAGATAGTGGGCTGGCTCGCAGCCAGTTCTTCCACCAGTTCGCCTACAGCCTTATCCCCAGAGCGGAGGGAAACCAGGATCTCGCGCCTGGTTGCCTCAGCTATGACGGCAAATACGTCGTCAGTCACCATGCCTCCCACCCTAGCGACATATACGTCAATTGGCATCCCTGTTTCCTGCGGCGTCACCGGCCCTCCCCGTTGACCGCGCAATGCCCCGGTGCTACAACGTTTTCACGGTCCGTCCGGGCTCCCAGGCCCCGACCGCCAACTGCACGGGGTGCATTGCTATGGCTGACTTCTTCCGCCGGCATATCTTCAACATCATCGCTGCGGCGTTCCTGGCGCTGTTTGTCCTGGTGTGGACCACGGTGCTCATCCGGGTGGGCACGTGGGTTCCGACCGGCGAGGCCGAGGCACCCGAACTCAACGGAGCCCTGGTGACGGCCGCCGGAGTCCTGGCGACGTCGCTGAGTTCCCTCACCGCTTCGGCGTTGGGGTTCACCATCTCGGAGGTCAAAAGGGACAACGCCGGGGCGGACGGGAACGGGCCGCTGGTGAACCCCGCACAGGTGGCCACGCGGCTCTCCGGACGGGTGATCTTCGCGATCATGACCTACATGACCATGGGCATGCTGGTCCTGGTGCTGTGGCTCTTCAAAGGCCAGGCTTCAACAGACCTCATCGGAGCCTTCGCCTTGTCATTGCTCGGCTGGCTGGTGGGGGCCGCAGGGGTGGTGTTCCAGACCGAAAAGTCGGACGCCTAGCCGAAAACGCTCAGTCGAACCAGGGGTCCAGTCCGTACAACGGAAAGATCTCCTTGCGGGTGGCGATGACGGTCCGGTCCACGGGATCGGCAGGGTCATAGCCCACTTCCCAGGAGCGCCACCAGATATCGACGTCGTCGCCCATGCTTTCCGGCGCGGCCACCCCGTACTTCTCGCTGACATAAGTGCGCCACGATGCGGGCACGGGCTTGGACAGGGGAACGGGACGCTGCGTCACCATTCCGATCAGGTGGGTCCACGCGCGCGGAACAACGTTCACAACCTCGTACCCGCCTCCCCCGGTGGCTATCCACCGGTTGTCGCAGTACCTTGCCGCGAGGCTTCCGATCGCGCTTGCGGCCTCCCGCTGGGCGTCCACGCTGAGGTTGAGGTGCGTCAATGGATCCAGCCGGTGGGAGTCGCAACCGTGCTGGCTCACAATGACCTCGGGCTGGAAAGCGCCCACGATCTGCGGAACCACTGCGTAGAACGCCCGAAGCCACGCGGCGTCGCCCGTGAACGCCGGAACGGCCACGTTCACTGCAGTGCCCGGGGCGTTCGGGCCGCCGGTCTCATTGGCGAAACCTGTTCCGGGGAACATGGTGAGGCCCGACTCGTGCAAGGAAATGGTCATGACGCGCGGATCGTCCCAAAACAGGCTCTGGGTCCCGTCGCCGTGGTGGGCGTCGACGTCGATGCTCACCACCCGTTGCACGCCATTGTCGAGCAGCCGCTGGATGGCCATCGCGACGTCGTTATAGATGCAGAAGCCGCTGGCCCGTTCGCGGGCTGCATGGTGCATCCCGCCGCTGAAGTTGACGGCCCGCACGGCGGCCCCGGACAGAATCGCGTCCGCCGCCACCAGCGAACCTCCGGCCAGTCGCGCGCTGGCCTCGTGCATTCCGGCGAACGCCGGGTCGTCTTCGGTCCCGAGCCCGCGTTCTTCATCGGGAGTGAAGGGGTCATCGCTGACCTTCCGTACCGCTTCCACATAGGCGGCGCTATGGACCGAGCAAAGTTCGACGTCGGTGGCAATCCTGGGCGGTTCCATCGCCACATGCTTGTGGTCGAAGAGGCCCAGCGTTTCAGCAAGTCTTGCTGTCAGCTCAAGCCGCTGCGGTGCCATCGGGTGGGTAGGCCCGAAGTTGTACGCGGTCATGGCAGAGTCCCACACCACCGTCGTTGGCAGTGCGGAGCGGGTGATGCTGGAAGCAGGCGTTCCAAGCGTGTCATTCATCCAGAACAGGCTACCTGAGGGCGTCCCGCCGCTTCGCCCGGTTACGGCGGGCGAATAGTGGTTTACTACTCAGGGAAAGTATGTTCACTTGAGGAAGAGCGCCATGTCTCAAAGCCAGTCGCGGTCAACTACCCCGGCCAACTGGCAACCCGGCCAGCCGGAACGCGAAGGCTTGTGGATTTTCACGCGTGCGCGCGACTTCATCGACAACATCGCCAACACCTCACCGGCCCGCCTGGCGCTGGTGGCCTTCTCCTTGGTCATCCTGCTTTTCACCGGGCTCCTGTCACTTCCGGCGTCTTCCGCCTCCGGGGAGCCCACACCCCTCCACCAAGCCATGTTTACCGCCGTTTCCAGCGTCTGCGTTACCGGATTGACGGTTGTTTCCACTGCCACCCACTGGTCTTTCTTCGGGCAGCTCGTCATCCTGATCGGCATCTTCGTGGGCGGCCTCGGTACGCTCACTCTGGCGTCGCTGCTGGCCCTCATGGTGAGCAAACGGCTTGGTGTCCGTGGAAAACTCATCGCGCAGGAAGCCATGAACAACGCCGGCAGGCTCGGCGAAGTGGGTACCCTGCTCCGGATCGTGATCGTGACCTCGGTGGTCATCGAGGGTGCCTTGGCCCTGGCCCTGGTGCCACGGTTCATGCTGCTGGGTGAGCCGTTCTGGCAATCGGTGTGGCACGGTGTCTTCTACTCCATCTCAGCGTTCAACAACGCCGGTTTCACTCCGCACTCGGACGGAATTGTTCCCTACGAGACCGATCTGTGGATCCTCGTACCCCTGATGCTGGGGGTCTTCCTGGGCAGCCTCGGCTTTCCCGTGGTCATGGTGCTGCAGCAGAACGGCTTGAACTGGAAGAAATGGAACCTGCACACCAAGCTCACCATCCAGGTGTCCTTCATCCTGCTGGCCGCGGGAACAGTCCTCTGGGCATTGATGGAGTGGGACAACCTGCGGACCATCGGGCACATGAGCCTCGGGGACAAGATCATCCACTCACTCTTCGCCTCGGTGATGACCCGGTCCGGTGGATTCAACCTGGTGGACCAGAACCACATGGAATCCACCACCATGCTGCTCACGGATGCCCTGATGTTCGCCGGCGGCGGTTCGGCGTCCACCGCGGGCGGAATCAAGGTGACCACCATCGCCGTCATGTTCCTGGCAATCGTTGCCGAAGCGCGCGGTGACGCAGACGTCAAGGTCTACGGCCGAACCATCCCCCAAGGCACCATGCGGGTAGCCATCTCCGTCATCGTGGCCGGAGCAACGCTCGTCTCCGTGGCTGCTTTCCTGCTGTTGTCCATCAGCGGAGCTTCGCTGGACCGGGTGCTGTTTGAAACCATTTCCGCCTTTGCCACCGTTGGACTGAGCACCAACCTCAGTGCCGAACTGCCGCCGTCGGGCGTTTACGTCCTGACAGCACTAATGTTCGCTGGCCGCGTCGGCACCGTTACCCTCGCTGCGGGCCTGGCCCTGCGCCAGCGCAGCCAGCTGTTCCACTACCCGGAAGAGAGGCCAATCATTGGCTAGCATCCAAGGGGCGGCCAATCGCCCCGCCCACAACGCGCCTGTCCTGGTGATCGGACTCGGGCGTTTCGGTTCGGCAACCGCCGAGCAACTGGTGAAACAAGGCCGGGAGGTCCTCGCGATCGAACGTGACCGTGGCTTGGTTCAGAAGTGGGCACCGGTGCTGACCCACGTCGTGGAAGCCGATGCCACCAACATCGACGCCCTCCGCCAGCTCGGTGCGCAGGAATTCAGCTCCGCCGTGGTGGGCGTCGGCACGTCGATCGAATCCTCCGTGTTGATCACGGTGAACCTGGTGGACCTGGGAATCCAGCACTTGTGGGTCAAGGCCATCACGCCCTCGCACGGGAAGATCCTCAGCCGCATCGGCGCCAACCACGTCATCTACCCTGAGGCCGATGCCGGCGTCCGCGCAGCGCACCTCGTGTCCGGGCGCATGCTGGACTTCATAGAGTTCGACGACGACTACGCAATCGTCAAGATGTACCCGCCCAAGGAAACCGTGGGCTTCACGCTGGAGGAATCCAAGGTCCGCTCAAAGTACGGCGTGACGATCGTTGGCGTTAAGACTCCGGGCGAGGACTTCACGTATGCCCGGCCGGAAACCAAAGTGTCCGGACACGACATGCTGATCGTATCCGGACACGTGGACTTGCTGGAGCGCTTCGCGGCGCGGCCTTAGCGGCCTTGGCGGTTCGGCGCGGGCTTAGCGGTGCGGCGCCGCCTTGGCGGTCAGCCAAGCTCCTTGGTGATCTCAGCTGCCCTCGCTGCGGCAGCACGGGCGCCTTCGGCAATGATCTTGGGCAGCCCGCCGTCGTCGAACGCGGCAATGGCGCGCTCGGTGGTGCCGTTCGGGCTGGTGACTGCCTTGCGGAGTGCGCTCGGGTCCGCACCCGGTTCAGCGAGCATGAAGCCGGCCCCGGCTACCGTTTCGCGCGCAAGCATGACGGACAATTCCTCGTCCAAGCCGAGCTCAACACCGGCGGCGGCCATGGCCTCGGCCAGGTAGAACGCATAGGCGGGACCCGAACCGCTGATCGCGGACAGGGCGTCCACCTGCTCCTCAGGAATCTCCACGACCTTGCCGGCTCCTGCGAAGGCAGCCTTGGCTGACTCGAGCTGTTCAGGCGTGCAGTGCGTTCCGGGGGACACTGAGATGACGCCCCGGCCCAACTTGGAAGGGGTGTTCGGCATAGTGCGGATCACCGGCTGGCCGTCCGGGAGGGCCGCTTCAAGCTGGGCAATGGAAACCGCGGCAGCAACGCTGACCACCACCGTATCCTTCGCCAGCGCCGGGCTGATTTCCCGGGCGAGGTCCGCGATGCCCACAGGTTTGACGCCCAGGATAACCATGCTGGAACCCTTGGTGGCCAGCTTGTTGTTGTCCGGTTCCTCTTCGCCTGCAATAGCGGTAACCCGGTGCCGCTCGGCCAGCTCCTCCGCACGCTCGGCCCGCCGCACCGTGGCGACGATGTCCGAAGGGGCGGTCCCGGCAGCAAGGATGCCGGTGAGAATTGCCTCGTTCATTGATCCACAGCCAAGGAATGCGATTCGGTTGCTCATTGGTCCATCATGGCAGTTCCGCTGCGGAGGGGTCGAACGGAGTCCGCACTGAGGGATTCACAGCAAGTTCCCAAGATTATTGCAGGCCCCACCCAAGGTTGGTCCGTAAGTTGGTTCTTACCTCATTGAGGGTGCGAGTGATGAGGCGGGCATGGGGATGTCCGCCAGCAGCACCGGTGGCCGGGACGGGTTTTCCCCCATTTCCCGATTCGGCCGCCGGTGCTTTCGCTTTTAAGCGGGGTTGTACGACAAAACGCGCGGCAAAGGTTTCTCTTTAGGCACGGCAAAGCCCGGGCCCAGGTTTTATGTCCGGGTCCCGGGCCTTGCTGAAGCCGGTGCTAACCCTCCAAGCTGCGGACCGGGGCAGCGAGGTGCTGGCGTGCGAAGCGCAACGTCTCGGCGAGCATCTCCTCACGCTCCCCGGTGACCTTGGCCTTGCGGGTGGAAATTTCGGCCACCACCGCGCCTGTGAACCCGTTGGAGGCAAGATGTTGAAGGACGTCGGCGCACTGCTGGGTTCCCGTTCCCGGGACCAGGTGTTCGTCTTTGCCCGAGCCTGAACCATCCGTGAGATGGACGTGCCGCAGTTTGCTGCCCAAGGCCTTAACGGCCTCCAAACTGTTGGCCCCGGCAGTGGCGGCATGCGAGAAGTCCCACGTGACGGCGTCGTAATCCCCCTCCATAGGGTCCCAGTGCGGCAGGTAAGCCACCGCTTCACGTCCCCGGACGCGCCACGGGTACATGTTTTCAACGGCGATGTGCACTTGGTACATGGCCGAGATCTCGCGGACGCCTTCGACGAAGTTTTCGGCGTAGTTGGACTGCCACCGGAAAGGCGGGTGCACCACCACCGTGTCGC
Organism: Paenarthrobacter sp. PAE-2; assembly: GCF_026013155.1. Classification (NCBI taxonomy): domain Bacteria; kingdom Bacillati; phylum Actinomycetota; class Actinomycetes; order Micrococcales; family Micrococcaceae; genus Paenarthrobacter; species Paenarthrobacter sp. PAE-2. Next base: position 17,365 of record NZ_JAPDNV010000030.1, read on the forward strand.
AACCCACTTCCTTGGCCATCTGGCAGGAACGCTCAATCTTGTTCCAGGCGGTGCCCCAAACCTGCTGCGTCAACAACAGCGTGGGTGCGTGGATTGACACGATTTCCTGGTTGTAGCGATGGCTTAGCTGGATAAGCGCACCGGGGTTTTGGCTCACGGCATTGTTGGTGACCATGACCTCCACGCCGTCATAACCGAGGTCCTGGGCCACGGCGAAAGCGTCATGGACGCTGAGCGGGTAAACGGATGCGCTGGACAGCGCCACCGGAATCCCGCGATGGTTCTCTGAAGGTTCGACGTCGGTAGTCATCCTAGGAAGCCAACCCCCTTGCCGTCGTGGCTGGTGCAGTGTCGGAGACCGGCGCGCCGAGCTGTACCTGCAGGCTCTCTACCGGGTGCGCGGGACCGTCGGCATCTGCTTGCCCGGCCGTTTCCAAGTGCTTGTCTGTATCCGTGTGCTCTTCGCTTTCCTTGGCCTTCTTCTTCTTTTTGGACTTGTCTTTCTTGCGCTTGCCCACATGCGGGGCCGGCTCGAGGGCTTCCTCGAACACCAACTGGTCAAGCCGGCGGAGGATCAGGCCCTCCCGCAGCGCCCACGGGCAGATCTCCATTTTGGGAAACTCGAAAAGCTCCAGTGCAGCCTCGGCGACCAGTGCTCCGGCGAGCAGCTGGCGGGCCCGGGCGTCGGAAACACCCGGGAGGTACAGGCGATCCGCCACGGTCATGGCGGAGATCCGCTGTGCCCAGAGGCCAAGGTCCGCCGCATGGAGCTCGCGTTTGACGTACGGGCCTGCGGCGCTCGGCGCGGCACCAGCAATCCGTGCCAAGGACCGGAAAGTCTTGGACGTCCCCGCCACGAGGTTGGCCCGGCCGAGTTCCTGGAATTCGCGCACCACCGGTTTCAGGGTCGAACGGATGTACCGGCGCAGTTCCTTGACGCTCTTGGCCGTGGGCGGGTCCTCATGCAGCCAGTCCCGGGTGAGCCGGCTCGCGCCCAAGGGGACGGACGTGGCGAACTCGGGAAGCTCGTCAGTGCCGTAGGCCATTTCGAACGAGCCACCGCCTATGTCCAGGTCCAGGATGGGCCCTGCCCCCCAGCCGTACCAGCGGCGCACGGCGAAGAACGTCATGGACGCTTCTTCGCTGCCGGTGAGTTCCTGCAGCGTCACGGTGGTTTCGTGCTTGACCCTGGCCAGGACCTCGGCACCGTTGGTGGCCTCGCGAATGGCCGAGGTACAAAAGGCCAACAGATCCTCGGCCTTGTGGCGGGCAGCGAACTCCCACGCCTCAAGGACAAATTCGATCAGCTCGTGCTGGCCCTCATCACTGATGTTTCCGTCGCCGTCCAGGTATTGCACCAGCGACAACGGACGCTTGTGTGAGGCGAAAGCCACCGGACGCGCGCCGGGATGGGCATCGACCAGCAGCAAGTGGACGGTGTTTGACCCGATGTCGAGAACGCCAAGACGCATTCTGCCATTATTCACCGAATCGAAGCCCGGGAAGCAACTCGCGGGCACGTTTCGTCCGACTCTGAGGCCCTTTTACTCTGCAGCCTCGCCGACTTCGTCCGCCCGCTTGAAATCACGGCGGATATTGGCGATGCCTTCAGGATCGATCTCGAAGCCGTGTTCGCTTCCAGGGTTGATGACCAGGCCCAGTTCGTCGCCGATGTTCGCGAGGATGGCCGAGCCCATGGTGCCCAGCACGTTCGGGGCCGCTTCGAGGAAGCGGGCATCCACACGGCTCGGGTGGCTGAAGACAGCAAGGACCGGCTGGTTGTCCGCGTTGGACAGCACCAAGGGTTCCACGGAGGAATCCGGACCGTCCACGGCTTCGGAGCTGACCAGGTAGACCTCGTTGTTCAGGAAGGCGAGGATGACATCCACCGGATTCGCATCCGGCTGCTCGGCCAAAGCAAGCTTCGCCTCAAGATCATTCAATGGTTGGTTGTCCGGGGCGGCAGTCTGTTCAGTCATGGTTCTACTCGACCATGATGGCGGCCGGGACGCAAAGTGCGATCATCGCCATGCGTCCCGGCGCAGTGCTATTTCTTCGCCGCTGCCTTTCGGGCCGGTGCCTTGCGGGTGGTCCGTTTCACCGGGCCCTTGGCGCGCTTCTCGGCGAGCAGCTCGATGGCCCGTTCCCTGGTGAGCTCTTCCAAGGACGTGGAACGCGGAACCGTGATGTTGGTGAGGCCGTCAGTGATGTAGGGGCCGAAGCGGCCTTCCTTCACCACGATGTTCTTTTCCGACACGGGATCGGGACCGAACTCAGCCAGCGGCGGTACCGCTGCACGGGCGCCACGCTGCTTGGGCTGCGAATAGATCTCCAGCGCCTGCTCCAGGGTGATCGTGAAGATTTCCTCCTCCGAACCAATGGAGCGCGAGTCCGTCCCCTTCTTCAGGTAAGGCCCAAACCGGCCGTTCTGCACGGTGATGGGGTTGCCTTCCGCGTCCTCGCCGAGCACCCGTGGCAGGCTCATCAGCTGCAAAGCTTCATCCAGCGTGACGGTGTCCACGGACATGGACTTGAACAGCGAGCCGGTGCGGGGCTTGACCTTCACAGGCTTCTTGGGCGGCTTCGGCTTGCCGTTCTTGTAATACTCAACCGGCTGGTTGGCGAGCTGTTCTTCCGTCATTTCCGGGATGATCTCGGTGACGTAAGCGCCGTAGCGGCCGTTCTTGGCTACAACTGTGTGCCCGGTGTGCGGATCTGTTCCCAGGACCCGTTCCTCGGGTGCCGCCGTTTCCATGAGCTCGATGGCTTTGGCTGCCGTCAGCTCATCCGGGGCCAGTTCCTCGGGAACATTGGCCCGCGCGGACTCCACGACCTCCCCGGTTTTCTCATCGACCGTGGGGATGGTGCTCTCAAGGTACGGGCCGAACTTACCCACCCGCAGCGTGATGCCGTCTGCGATCGGCACTGAGTTGATCTCGCGGGCGTCGATCTCGCCGAGGTTGTTGACGATGCTCAACAGGCCGGGATCGGCATCTTCTCCGTAGTAGAAGTGTTTCAGCCACGCTGCGCCCACCGCTTGCCCGTTGGCGATCTTGTCCAGGTCGCCTTCCATGTCAGCGGTGAATTCGTAGTCCACATAGTCGGTGAAGTGCTGTTCCAGCAGGCGGATCACGGAGAAGGCGATCCAGCTGGGTACCAGCGCAGAACCCTGTTTCCGGACGTAGCCGCGGTCCTGGATGGTGGAAATGGTCGAAGCGTAGGTAGACGGGCGTCCAATGCCGCGCTTTTCCAGTTCAGCGGTCAGTGACGCTTCGGTGTACCTCGGCGGCGGAGATGTCTCGTGGCCGACCGCAACAATATCCGAGGCGGTAAGGGAATCGTCCTTGGCCACGTTCGGCAGGCGGCGGGCGTCGTCGGAGTCGTCATCGCCGCGGCCCTCGTCCTTGCCTTCCTCATAGGCGGCAAGGAAGCCGGGGAAGGTGATCACGGTACCGGAAGCAGAGAACTCGGCGTCCCGGCCGTCCGCGGCAACTGCGCCAAGGCGGATGGTTGCCGTGGAGCCCTTGGCATCTGCCATCTGGGAAGCCACGGTGCGCTTCCAAATGAGTTCGTACAGCCGGAACTCGTCTCCGCTGAGCTGCTTGGCCACCTGGGCCGGGGTGCGGAAGGAGTCACCGGCCGGGCGGATAGCCTCGTGCGCTTCCTGGACGTTCGCGGCCTTGTTCGCGTAGATCCGCGGACTCTGCGGGACGAATTCGGGACCGTAGAGCTCAGCAGCCTGGCGACGCGCGGCCGTAACGGCCTCGTCGCTCAACGCCGAGGAGTCCGTACGCATATAGGTGATGTAGCCGTTTTCATAGAGGCGCTGCGCAACCTGCATGGTGCTCTTGGAGGAGAACCTGAGCTTACGGCCGGCTTCCTGCTGCAACGTGGAAGTGGTGAACGGGGCGGCGGGACGGCGGGTGTACGGCTTGGTGTCCACGGAGCGGACCTTGAAGTCCGCGTTCTCCAGGCCGGCAGCAAGGGAGGTGGCGAGTTCCTCGTTGAGGTGGACCACGTTCGAGGAGACCAGCTGGCCGTCGTCATTGAAATCGCGGCCGGTGGCAACCTTGGAGCCGTCGACGGCAGCAAGCTTAGCCTTGAAGAAGCCCGAATCGGCGCCGAATTGGCCCGTCAGGTCCCAGTAGGAAGCGGCCTTGAACGCCATGCGCTCACGTTCACGGTCAACCACCATCCGGGTCACCACGGACTGCACGCGTCCTGCCGAAAGGCCGCGGGCAACCTTGCGCCACAGCACCGGCGAAATTTCGTAGCCGTACAGCCTGTCCAGGATCCGTCGGGTTTCCTGCGCATCAACGAGGGCAGTGTCCACGTCGCGGAGGTTGTCCATCGCGCGGTGAATGGCTTCCTTGGTGATTTCACCGAAGGTCATGCGGTAGACCGGAACTTTGGGCTTCAGGACCTCAAGCAGGTGCCACGCGATGGCTTCGCCTTCGCGGTCCCCATCGGTTGCGAGGTAAAGCGCGTCGGCGTCTTTCAGCTGGGCCTTGAGTTCGGCGACCTTCTTCTTCTTGTCCGGAGAGACGACGTAATACGGCTTGAAGTCGTGCTCAACGTCAACAGCGAACTTGCCCAGCGAGGTCTTCTTGAGTTCTGCAGGGAGGTCGGACGGCTGCGGAAGGTCACGGATGTGACCAATGGAAGCCTCGACGATGAAGCCTTCACCAAGGTACTTGGCGATGGTCTTGCTCTTGGCCGGAGACTCCACGATCACGAGTTTCTTGCCGGTTTTTGCCTTGCTGGGCACGGTGCTCCTACAGAAAAAATGTGTATTTGGGCTGGTGCCCATATTGGCCTAGTTCACCATAGTTTGCAGAATCCTGCGTTTGGGCCGGTCAATCCGCCCTTCCAGGATGCCGGTTGGTGGCTGGCTCCTGAATCCTAGTTCCCGGGCGCTGACCGATCGTCCGGAATCATCGACCATAACGTAGCAACACGTTCAGCATCTTGCGGAATCCGGGTGGGATCCTCGAGCTCGTACTCCCTGAGAACTTCACGAATCCTGTCCGAAAGTTCCTTTCGCTGCTGGTTGGTCAAATAGAGCAGATTGCTGGAGAGGAGCACCGATGCCGGTTCCTCCGCAGTCTCACCGCGTTGCCGCCGTTCACCCCTGGCCTTGGCAAAAGCGGAAGCCCTCCGCCTGAACGCATCGAGTTCCAGATCGACAACCGCAATCTCCGGGCTAGCGACGCTGCCGCCGGAAATGGTGAAGTCCTTCCCTGCCGCCTTCCACCGACGTTCGCGGGCGTCACCTGCGTTCTCGGCCGGAACAACGATCCCCCATTTCTGGAGTGCGCGGAGGTGGTAGCTCATGGCGCTGGGAGTCAGGCCCGTCCTGGCAGCAAGCTCCGTGGCCGTGTGGCTTACCTGCGTGGCATAAAGTTCCGAGATGACTTCCAACCTGGCCGCGTGCGCCAAGGCGCGGATGGCTTTGGGGTCGGTGATCTCAACTTTTTGCTCGTTACGTCCACTGCCCGCCGGTTCGCCCGCCACCCCGGTCTCCTGATTCTTCGCAATCACTTCATCAGTGTAATCAGCGTCACGTCCAGGGTGATCAGCGCCACGTGGGGGCACTGAAGGAGGGCGGGTGCCGGCACCGGGGAATGACCTCCGTGGATCTGCGTGCGTCATGGCGACGTGCCCGGTTCGTCCGGCACAAGGAATCCGTCCAGGACCAAATTGCCCACCTCATGGAAGAGCGTGGAGGTGAAGGCTTCGGCGTCAAATCCCTCTTCCCCGCCCAGGAGTGCTTCCAGTGCCGTGATGATCTGGTTGACGCTGAGGTCACCGTCGCAGGCAGAGACGAAGCCGGCTAGTTTGCTGCTCAGCAGGTTGGTCCTGCGGAGGCCTGCCCCCTGCCGCAACAGAATCACTCCGGGGTGCTCAGCGCCCGGCCGTTGATGCCTTTCCTCGGTGACGTCCTCGGCCACCAGCAGATGGGCATCCTTCAACTGGTTGGCCGACAGCCAGTCCGCCCTCGCGATCGCCGCGCCCAGATGGGGGCCGATGGGTTGCTCGATGGGGTAGGTGATTTCCTCGAACCGGCTGATGGTGCCCTGGCTTCCGGCCGGCCGACGCAACCAGATCATGCCGAAACCAATTCCCTCCACATTCCGGGAGGCGAAGTCCGCAAGGTAGGCAGCGTAGGCCTCCTTGTAGTGGTTCGGGTCCCGGGACTCGGATGCGTCCTGGAGCCAGGTCTCGGCGTACTGTTCGGGCCCCACCTGCTCGCGTTGGATGAACCAGACGTCCAGTCCGGAACCCTTGAGCCAGGACGCAGGCCGGTCCTTCCACTGCGCACCTGCGGTAATCTCCCAGTTGCCCAGCATTTGGGCGGTTCCGCCCGGCGCGAGGACGCTGCCGAGGGACTTCACCAAGGAAGAGACGATCTGGTCGCCCGGCAAACCGCCATCCCTGTAGGTGAACTGGTCTGCTGCGGATTCGCCCTTGGTGCGGGGAGTGATGACGAAGGGCGGGTTGGAGACTACGAGGTCGAATCGTTCGCCTTCCACCGGTTCCAGGAGGGAACCGAGCCTCAGGCTGATGCGGGCTTCGAGGTTGTTTGGATCCACTTCCAAGGCTGCGGCGTTGAGGACGAGATTGAACCTCGTGAAGGCCAGGGCCCTTTCCGAAATGTCTGTTGCCGTGACGTGCTCACAATGGTGGAGCAGGTGGAAGGTCTGGATTCCGCAACCGGTACCCAGGTCCAGGGCACGCTTGGCATGCGGCCTAATGGTGGTCTGCACCAGCGTTGTGGAAGCCTGGCCGATTCCCAGGACGTGGTCGTGCCGCAGCACGCCCGGCTGCTGGTGGGCCGCCAGGTCACTCGCCACCCACAGTTCCGCTCCGCCGCTGCCGTCCGGATTAGCGTCCCATCCATAAGGACGGACATCGACGGCGGCGGTAACAACCCCGTCCGCGATGGTGACAAGCCCGAGCTCGGCGAGCCCGTTGGCACCTGGACCGGGCAGGGCGGCATCAACGTCCGCAACAGCCTGCGGAACCGCAAGAAGCCATAGCCGCACCAGGACGGTCAGCCCCCGCAGCCCGGCCTGGTCCGAACCCGACGTCCGTTCCGTGGCCAAAAGTGCCGGGATGATCTGGTCCCTGCCCAGCGCCGCATAGGCTGATGGCCCCAGAAGGTCCGCAACGCCGTCGAGCGTGTAATTCACTGACTTGAACGCGTCTCCAAGGGCAGCCAGGAGCGCCGGTTGGTCACTGCGGGGAGCATCGGGGGTATTGCCTGAGGAAAACACTGATGTGGATGGGTTCACGTTGCCAGTCTATGGTCGGGGTTGCCCTGCCGGTTCACCGTGGATGCGCTATGTGGAAAGACTCCTGCGGGGAAACCGGTAGCGTGGAACCATGCTCAATTTCTCCTCCACAGTCCGCCGTGCCGGCATGGTTCTTACTGCCGCCGGCTTCCTGCTGGCAGCCACCGCATGCCAGCAGCCGGTGGACATCTCCCGCGCCGATGTGTCCACATGGAAGAAGGACGCACTGCCCGCCGCGTCCGGCATTGTGTTGGAGGACTCGGGAAAGATCCTGGACCGGGACCCGATCGTGAAGGATGCACAGAACGTTGCTGCCGGCCAGTACACCCTCACCATGGCCTGTGACGGCGGAGGAAAAGCCTTCTTCGCGGTATCCACGGGCGGACAGCAGATCGCCGACGCCGGCGCTGCCTGCAACGGCAGCCGTGAAACCGTGAAGATCAAGATCCCGGCCACAGGGGCGGTCATCATCTCCACGAGCAGCGTTGACGCGCCATTGATCTACGCCTACCAACTGGCGCCCGCGACGAGCTGAACTCCGCCTCCATCGAACCAACAACCAGCTCTATGGAGAAACCGGCGCGCAAGCGTAAAGTCAGAACATGGGCGGCAAGGCGGCTGGCTCCGTGGGCCCGCGACGGTTGGCGGGTTCCGCCGTCGTGCTTCTGCTTGGAGTGGTCACGGCGCTGACGGGGTGCGAGTACACCTATGAGGAACCTGGCCGGGCCGAAGCTGATTCCACGACCTCCGCGGGCAGGAACGTAGTGCTTCCTCCGGATCCGGCCTTGGAAACGATCGTCACCGGTAAAGCCCTGGAAGAGTGGACCCGGGCGGCGCTGCCAGAATCCCAGGGACGATCCTTCTACTCAAGCAGCGGCTACCTGGAGCCTGGAGAGTCAAAGACGGAACAAACAGTGCAACTGCCCGGCGGCACGTACGCAGTGACCTTGGCCTGCCGCGGCACCCGCAGGGTCTCCTTCAAAGTGGCGCTTGGTGAATCGGATCTGGTGGATCTGACACTTGGCTGCGCGAACGCCCGAGTGAGCGTCGTGCAACTCGACGCCGATGCGGTCTTGGACATCACCGTGGGAAGCAGGTCCGATGCCAACTTCGCGTACCGGGTCAGCCGCCTTTAGCGGGTCAGCCGCCTTGGGCGGGTAGCCGCCTTTGGTTCGGCGCCCGACGGCGGTCAGGCGGCTTCGCAGCCGTCCGGACACCTCAAGGTTGCCGGATCCGAAGCGCAATCCGCGCAGTAAAGCGTCAACGTACGGCAGCTTGGGTTGGAGCAGTTCTCGAACTTGTTGGTGGGCGCCGAGCACCGGACACACGAGCCGATGGTCTTGGCGTCATCGCTGAACTCCACATGCATGCGCTTGTCGAAGACGTACAGCGAGCCTTCCCAAAGACCGTTGTCCTTGAAGGTCTCTCCATACCGGACGATTCCGCCGTCCAGTTGGTAAACCTCCTTGAATCCCCGGTTGACCATCAGGCTGGAGAGAACTTCGCAACGAATCCCGCCCGTGCAGTACGTGACCACGGGTTTGTCTTTGAGGTCGTCGTACTTCCCCGAGTCCAGTTCCTTGATGAAGTCGTGCGTCGTGGCGACGTCCGGGACCACCGCATCCTTGAACTTGCCGATTTGAGCCTCGAACGCGTTGCGTCCGTCAAAGAAAACAACGTCCTCGCCGTCGGCCTTCTTGCTGTCCAGCAGGGCGTGCAACTCCTCGGGCTGCAGGTGCTTGCCGCCACCCACAACGCCGTTCTCGTCCACCTTCAACTCGCCCGGTGCACCGAAGGAGACAATCTCATCGCGGACCTTGACGCTGAGCCGCGGGAAGTCGTCAGCGCCGCCGTCGGACCATTTGAAGTCGATATCGTGGAAACCCTTGTACTCACGCGTGGTTTTGACGTACTGCTTCATGTTGTTGAGCTCGCCGCCGACGGTTGCGTTGATGCCGTCCTTGGAGATCAGGATGCGGCCGGTAAGGCCCAGTTTTTCGCAGAGGGCGCGCTGCCATAGGCGCACTGCATCCGGGTCGGCGATCGGAGTAAAGCCGTAAAAAAGTACAATTCGGTTCAAAGCCACCGTTAAAGGTTACTTGGTGTATTAGAATCCCGCGGCGAAGTCACAATTTCATAAGCACCCGCTAGCGGGCAGAACCGGCTCTGTTGCTTCCCGGAGCGCTGGCATACTCTCTCTACATGAGTCCAGACGCCTTGGTTGAAGACATCGCACACCTCCTGGAAGTCTGGGTGGCCGGGTGGACCGGCTGCCGGGGCTACGAATCACGGCAAGAGGGCCGTTTTCCTGCCGCGCTGCGCGCCGACAAGACAGGTGACTGGGAGTACTTTGCCCATGACCCTTCCGACGAGGAATTCGCTGCACTGGCTGCGAAAACCGCAGAAGCAGAGACCCGGATCCTGACGATCCTGACCAACGACGTTCAACGGTACAAGTACCTTGCCGAACAACACGGACTCAACGTCAACTCCGCTTCCCAGACCATGATGATCGTGGACATGGAGACCCAGGATGCCGAAGATCCCTGGCTTCCCGACGATGATCTTGAACTGGCCACCAGCGAGTCCAATGGCGTGCACTATGCCGTGGTCCACTCCGGTGAGCAGGTGGCTGCGAGCGGCCGGGTCTACGTGGTGGACGGCACTGCGGTCTTCGACAAGATCGTGACGGAGCCCGCCTTCCAGCGGCGCGGTTTGGGAACTTTCATCATGAAGGCGCTGGCCGCCCAGGCTTTCTCGCACGACGTCGAGAACGGGCTGTTGCTGGCTTCGTTGGACGGGCAGAAGCTCTACTCCCACCTCGGTTGGGACGTGGTGTGCCACGTCCTCATGATGTCCGTGGGAAGCGCTGGAGGACCGGACCTTTCCGCGGAATGACAGAATGGGTTGGTGGCCGCACCATCCCTGATCTCCTTGCTGAGCCGGACAACCGATCCGGAGCAGCTCCGCCACGTCCACACCATCCCGGCGCGCAAAGCCGTCAACGAGCCGTGGCCCGAATGGGTGCATCCGGACATCGTTGCCGCCTACCAAGGCCTGGGAATCCAGGAACCATACCGGCACCAGGTGCAGGCAGCGGGTCTGGCCCACTCCGGCCAACACGTGGTCATCGCCACGGGCACTGCCTCCGGGAAGTCCCTCGCCTACCAACTGCCCGCTTTGGATGCGATCCACAGGTCCGAGCTCCGCGTCCTGTCCGAACCCGGCAAACTCCACGACGACGGCGCCGTGGCTTTGTATCTGTCCCCCACCAAGGCTTTGGCCGCCGATCAGCTCGCTGCCGTGCGCTCGTTGCGCTTGCCGACGGTCCGCGCAGAAACCTACGACGGCGACACCGACCAGTCGTCCCGGCGCTGGATCCGTGATCATGCCAACCTGATCCTCGCCAACCCCGACATGCTGCACTTCGGCATCCTGCCAAACCACGAGTGGTGGGCCAAGTTCTTCCGTAGGCTCCGCTACGTCATCGTGGACGAGGCCCACAGCTACCGCGGGGTGTTCGGTTCCCACGTCGCCAACTTGATGAGGCGGTTGCGGAGGGTCTGCGCTTATTACGGCGCAGGTACGTCCTTTCCCGAGCCCGTCTTCATCGCCGCATCCGCAACGGCGTCGGACCCCGGCGTGTCCTTCGGCAGGCTCATCGGAGCCCCCGCCCGGGAAATTTCGGAGGACTGCTCTCCGCACGGTTCCACAACGGTAGCCTTCTGGGAGCCGGCCCTGACCGAACTCAAGGGCGAGAACGGCGCCAAGCAGCGGCGCACGGCAGTGGCCGAAACCGCAGATATCCTGGCCAACCTTGTTTCGTCCCGCGTCCGTACCATCGCCTTCATCAAGTCCCGCCGCGGCGCTGAGTCCATCGCCTCGATCACTAAGCGGCTGTTGGACGAGGTGGACCCGAGCCTGCCTGGGCGGGTGGCGGCCTACCGTTCGGGCTATCTGCCGGAGGAACGCCGGGCCTTGGAGCAAGCGCTGCGGTCGGGTCAATTGTTGGGCGTCTCCAGCACCTCGGCACTGGAACTGGGAATCGACATCTCCGGCCTTGACGCCGTGCTCGTTGCAGGGTGGCCGGGCACCAGGGCATCGCTTTTCCAGCAGATCGGTCGCGCGGGACGCGCAGGGCAGGACGCCGTGGCTGCTTTCGTGGCCAGCGACGATCCCTTGGATACCTATCTGGTGAACCACCCCCAGGCCATCTTCGACGTATCGGTCGAAGCCACGGTCTTCGATCCCGGAAACCCCTACGTCCTTGGCCCCCATCTGTGTGCCGCCGCCGCGGAATTGCCCATCGGGCCGGCCGAACTTGATCTGTTCGGGCCCAGTGCCGAGGGACTCCTCGACCGGCTGGTCATGCAGGGCTACCTCAGGAAGCGCCCTGCCGGTTGGTTCTGGACGCATTCGGAAAGTGCCGCCGGAATGGTCAACCTCCGGGCCGACGGTGGCGGCCCCGTGAGCATCGTGGATGCCGAAACCGGCTCCCTCCTGGGCACCATGGATTCCCCACAGACGCACTACCAGGCCCACACCGGCGCGATCTATGTCCATCAAGGCGAAAGCTACCTCGTGGAGGAGCTCAACGAGGGCGATCATTGCGTCATGGTCCGGCGGGTGAACCCCGATTTCTACACGACGGCAAGGGACGTCACCCAGATCGAGGTGCTGGATACGAACCGGTCCGTCCAATGGGGCGATGTCACCGCACACTTCGGGGACGTCAAAGTGACCACGCAAGTGGTGTCCTTCCAACGCAAGGCCTTGATCTCCAACGAAATCCTCGGTGAAGAACCGTTGGACCTTGGAGCCAGGGAACTCTTCACCAAGGCCGTGTGGTTTGTTGTCGAAAACCGGTCCCTGAACAATGCCGGCCTGGTTGAAGCCCAGTTCCCGGGAGCCTTGCACGCCGCGGAACATGCTGCGATCGGGCTGCTGCCATTGGTCGCGTCCAGTGATCGATGGGACATTGGAGGCGTCTCCACGGCACTGCATGCTGACACCGGACTCCCCACCATCTTCGTCTACGACGGGCACCCCGGAGGAGCCGGCTTTGCGGAGCGCGGCTTCGAGAAGGCCAAAACCTGGCTCAGCGCCACACGGGATGCCATTGCCGCCTGCGAGTGCGACGCCGGCTGCCCGTCCTGCGTGCAGTCCCCCAAATGCGGGAACAAGAACAACCCGCTGGACAAGGCAGCCGCCATCACACTTCTGGATGTCCTGCTGAAGCAAGCCGTCTGATCCGGTGCTCCCGTGCCCGTCCTACCCGCGCCGCAGTCCTACCCGCGCCAGAGCCGCAGCCCCGCAGACGCTAGGGCGGCGGTCCGGCCCGCGCCCGTCCAGTGGCTGGACCTAAGAGGAACGGTTGCAGCAGCTCCGTACTGACCTCGACGATCCCTTCCCCCAATGTCCTACAACGAGTAGTACGGGCACCGTGCTCCGCCGCGACAGCCGATGCGACGGAACACGGTTCTCCGCTGGTCAGCCCGCGAGCGGCATCGGCGGCCGCAAGAGCCGACAGGTCCGCAGCTGTTGCCGCCCGTGAAGCCATGACGCCGGCCTGGGCCAACAGCAGCAGTCCCACCAGCAGCGCGCCCAGGACTGCGACGAGGCCAAGGGACAAGATTGTTCCGGATCCGCGCTCAGCGAGGAACGCTTCAAAACATTTCTCCGAACCCGTACCTGCCCTTCGCGTCATTCCGGAGGTACTTCTCACTTTCCCGGTACCTCTTGGCGAGCTAAGGCCGTAGCAGTCAGATCCCACGGAATCAGTGGGCCGACCGCTCCCCCTGCCCGGGCGGTGGCGGTAACAGAAAACCAGTCACCGTCGCTTCCCACGTGCACGCTTGCTTCCTCTCCACCGATGCGCTGGACGATCCCTTGCACCTCCCCCTCGGTTTCTCCTCGGGCCAGGGCCCGAGCGCCGGCACGCGCAGCTTCCTCCAGACGCAGCTGGGTGATACCTGCTGCACCCGCGGCCAGCAGAAAGGCCAACAGCAGGATCACCGCGGGCAAGGTCACCGCCAACTCGGCCGTCACGGCCCCGGATTCCCTGCCGTCCACGTCATCCTTGCCGGCCAACCGGGCCCGGAGGTGTTGCCTCATGGCAAAGAGAGCGCGGTTCGAATCAGGTTGAGCAGGAACCCACGAACTTCATCGCTGCGCAGGAGCACCACCAGCAGCCCGGCGAGTCCAACGGCAGCGAGGGTAGCGATGGCGTATTCGGCCGTAGCCATCCCCGCTTCACCGGCCATGACCCGCCTGAGCATCCTGCTGACCGGGGAACGTCCGGACGGTGACGTTCCCGCCGATGACGTTCCAGCCGGTGACGTTCCGATCCGTGAAGTTCCGGCCGGTGGCGCCACCTGCAGGGAAGGCACGCTTTCCGGGATGTGCTGCGCTTGCGGGATGTGCGGCGCTTGCGAGGCGGGGGACGGGCTGGCGCCGGTCGTCTGTGCCGACGGCCGACGAGCTTCCCCGGCTGCCTGCGGCAGGGGCTGCCGACGTGCCTCCCCCGCTGCCTGCGAATTCCTGGCACCTCGTCTGGCCGCAAAGGCCCCTAAGACAAAACGGCCCTGACGCCGATGCGTTCGACGAGCTGGCGAAGAGCTGGTGATGATGGTCAAGACATTCCTCTCGTAGATCCGGAAGATTCCGGTAAGACGACTCTTCCGGTCCGCGGATTACCTTTGAAGATCCCGGTTCGTCCAAGTGGAAAACCCGCTGCTTGCACCTTCTGTGGAGGAGCAGTGTGAGCCTCAACCCGGGGGAAGCATGGCGATGAGGACGGGCACCACCCCGAGGCAAATGAAGGCCGGCAGCGAGCACAGGCCAAGGGGAATAACGAGTTTGACCCCCAAGGCGGCCGCGCGTTTCTCTGCAGCACGGAACTGTTCACGGCGTTCCCGGGCGGCCTGGGCATACAGGATCGATGCCGAGGGCGCACCGGTAAGTGCTGCGAAAGCCAACGCGTCACGTATGCGGGCCACTTCGGGAGGTTGACGGCCAGGTGTACTCCACGCTGTTTCCCAGTCCGTTCCCAAGAACAACGCGGCCACCACAGGCCTCAGGGAATCGCGAACAGGAGTGGTGGCACTCCGTGCAATGAGTTCCAAGGCCCGCCCGATTCCTGCCCCGGAGTCCAGCATCGAGGCCATCAGCTCGAGCATCATCGCGGGATCGCGCAAACCGTCCGCTGCGCTCTCGTGAAGCGGCGCGGCATGACCCACGGAAATTTCAAAGTTCCTGGTGTGCGGCGTTGCCGGATGCCCGGCGCCGGTGAGACTCAGTCGTCTGCGGAACTCCGCACGCGGCCGTCTACGTTTCCCGAAGCCCACCATGACTGCAAGAAGCAAGGCCGCAAGCACCAACAGGGACATACCGGACATCAATCAGCCCCCGCCGCCGCAACCAGTCGCGCCGACCACAGGCGGCCTGCCATGGTCAGCACCAGCCCCAGGACGAACGTCGCCGTGCCCATGACGTTACCCAGCAGGGTCCCCACGGGATCCACTCCCAGGGCCATCCCGAGCAACAGCCCAAAGACGGGGAGCCAGGACAGGAGCCGGACGGTTGCCTTGGGTCCCGCCAAGGCAGTCTGCCGGGCAGCTTCGGCGTCCTCTTCCGCTTCCAACTGGGCAGCAAAGCGCGCCAATAGCCCGGCGAGCGGACACCCGCTGATCTCCGCGATGTCGAGGCACGCAGCCAACTCAACCCAAACCCGCCGTTCCTTGCTACCGCGCACGGGATACACCCGGGCACACGCGCTCCTAATTGCTTGGGCCGGGGAACTGCCCACTGCTGCTACTGCACGGGCCGCGGCCAGTATCTCCAAAGATTCACCGGAGACAACGGATACAGCGCCATGCCTTCCATCACGGGAGGACCTGCGCCCAGGTACTCCCGTGCCACGGGGCATCGATGTATGCACACGCCACAGCTCGTCCCACATCTGCAGGGGCGCCCGTCCGCCACGGAGAAGGGCAGCGAGCTGCTGCACCAGGACCACCATGGACACTGACGGGGTTCGTTCGGCAGCGGCGCCCCTAAAACGGCCGGACAGTCGTGCACGCTGCGCCCGCCCGGTTACGGGCACGCCCGTCGCGGGCAACCGGAGCCGGGCACCAAAACGTTCCGGAGCAGCGAAACCTTGCTGGGCGTCTACACGCTGCCCAGCACCCGGCCCGGGTGGCGTTCCATCGCCAGGGTCAAGACGGCGTCGTATCCGCCGTGTGGCTGCATAAGCTCCCCGGAAGTGGAGAAGCACAGCAACAGTGGCGAATACGACGACGAACGCGGTACTCATGCATCAGCGCCGATGGCCAAGCGTGCTGCCAGCAGCGGCCAGCCCGGGCCGCGTGCCAGGCCGCTGTCCGTCATCGTCAGTGCCGGCACCACGATCAGGCTGACACCAGCGTCGTTCACGATGCCAAGGGATGCGACTCTTCGGCCCGTCTGCGAGCGCTCCACGTGGATCACCAGATCCAAGGCGCTGGCGACCTGCAACCGCACGGCCTCCGAGCTCAACCCTGCGAGCGCGCCCAATGCGATCAACCGTGCAGGGACCGCCTGGGCCGTATTGGCATGGATGGTCCCGCCCCCGCCCGTGTGCCCGGTGTTCAGCGCGGTCAGGAGTTCACGGACCTCCGCTCCCCTGCACTCGCCCACGATCAGCCGGTCCGGCCGCATCCGGAGAGCCTGCCGCACCAATTCACCAAGATCCAGCGCGCCGCCCCCTTCGAGGTTTCCATGCCTGGATTCAAGGGTCACCACGTGGGGGTGGACGGGGTTGAGTTCGGCTGCGTCTTCGATCAGGACAAGTCGTTCGGAGGGATCGCTGAGGCCCAGCAAGCTGGACAGAAGGGTGGTCTTCCCCGAGCCTGTGGAGCCGCTGACGAGGAAGCTGAGGCGGTGCCTGATGATCGCCCTGAGAACGTCCTCTATCTCTTCGCAAAACATTCCTCCTGCCCGCAATTCGGTAAGGGTGAATGTTTCTTCCCGCCGAATACGGATGGAGAGCAGGGTGCCTGCGGTGGAGATGGGCGCGAGCACTGCATGCACCCGGTAGCCACCGCTGAGGCGAACGTCCACGCAGGGTGAGCCGTCGTCCAGGCGACGCCCGCCGGCGGCCACCAATCGTGAGGCAAGTGACCGTACTTGGGCTTCTGTGTCGAACCTGACGGTCGAACGCTCCAAACCGCCGCCCCTGTCCAACCAGACGGAGTCCGGCGCGTTGACGAAGATGTCGGTGACCGCTGGATCGCGGACCAGGGGCTGCAGCGGACCCAGGCCATTGAGTTCGGCGTTGATCGTCTCGGCCGCTTCCAAAGCCCCTGCTGTGCCAAGGAGCTTGCCGCTGGCTTGGACAGCTGCTGCCACGGTGGAAGGGGTGACGGGGCCGCGTCCTGCCAGCACCGACTCCCGAACTGTCTCGAGAAGGACCGCGTCAAGACGTCGCTGTTCCCGTCCGCGGTTGTCCCTTCGGTTCACCGGTCGCCACCGTTCAATCCAAGTGCCGCCTCGGCAAACCGCCTGACAGGCCGGCGCCGTCCAAGTTCCAGGAGGCGTCCCTGCTCCGTCCCGGCCCCTACTCCGCGGAGGTCCGGTACCACTCCTGCCAGCGGAATTCCCAGGGCATCGGCCACAAGGTGAGGGTCTGTTGGGTCCGATCCAGCGGCGCGGACAAGCAGCCCTGTGTCGGTGGGTGGCACCTCGTTGAGGACCCTCGCGGTTGCGACGGCGGATTTCAGGTGCGTTGTGGTCAGCAGCAGTATCCGGTCACAGTCCCAGGCAAACGCCTGCAATCCTTCCTGGTTCCGGGCAATGTCAATGACAGTCAGTTCGAATGCACGGCGGGCCGCATCGAGAACGGCAGATGCGGAGGCCGGATCGGTGCTTTCGAACGGCTCGCGCGTTCCGGGCCAGGACAAAAATGCGAAGCCTCCAGCCGTGGGCAGGGAGTCCCTGAACTGGCCGGGATCGATGCTGCCCCTTGTCGCGGCGAAGTCCGGCCACCTCAGTCCAGGCAGGGACTGGTCACTGACAGCCAGTTCCACCCCGCCTCCCCACGGGTCCCCGTCCACCAAGAGGGTAGCGATGCCATGGTTGGCCGCGGCATGGGCCAACCAGATGGCTGCAGTCGTGGCGCCGGATCCTCCCCTCCCACCGACCACCCCCACCATGGTTCCACCGGGCTCCGGGGCGCTGGCCAGGCTCAGGTGCTCGGCAAGCCATGCTGCGGCCTCCGGCAGCGCCGCAACACGCTCTGCTCCCAGGACCGCTGCCAGTCTCCACAATTCGTCGGCTTCGGCGGACCGGCCCAAGAGGACTGCAGGGGCTCGCCTGCGCGGCGGCGTCTCCCTGACGTCACTGCCCACGATCAGGACATCGGCCGTATCCCATCCCGAAAGTGCCTCTTCCACCCGTTCGACTGTGCGCAGCCTCCCGCCGGATGCCGCCACGATGCGCACGGCTTCATCCTGCAGGTATGGGTCGGCTGAAACGAGCAGGATGTCAGCAGCGGCAGGCGGTATCCAGGGGTCCCCTGTGGCTTCACTGTGTGGTGGTCGTGGCCGTTGTTGTCTTCTGCCCATGGAAGCCAGCCTCGCCTGTGCCTGGGCCGGGAAGTAAGGCTCAACCGGGCGTATGTGGACAAGCCCGGGACCCCGAGGCTGTGGAGGAACAGTCACCCGGGCTTTACAGGCCCTGCCCCGTACAACGCGTCCCGCGCCGCAAGGCAGAATGGACTCCATGTATTTGTTGCTCGCCGCCCACCAGGACGGCGCAGCTATTCAGAGGATTTCCCCTTCCGGAAAGCCCACATCCGATGCGCGCCCCGTCACCAAAAGTGAGCTGCCCGGCGTCGTACGTGAACTGGAACTGCAGCGGCCCCGCTGGGTGTGGAGCCGCGCCCAGGATTGGTACCCCGAACTGCTGGCCCGGGGTGTTGAACTGGAGCGTTGCCATGACTTGGCGCTGTGCGGATCAATCCTCGCCAATTCCGCCCTGACCGCCCACACGGAGTACGCGAAGAACGCTGAAAAGCTCGTCCAGGATGACGACACAACCCCTGCCAGGGCCCTGCAACCGCCGCCCCCGCCAAGTACGCAAGGGGCCCTCTTCGAGGACATCAAACCCGTTGTGGCGGGCGTGGTTGAGTTGCGGAACGAGTTCGCCGCCCAGCAGGCAGCCCTAGCCGATGTCGATGATGCTGATCTATTCAAGCGGCTGCAGCTGCTCCTCGCCGCAGAATCGGCAGGCGCGATCATCGCCGTCGAAATGCAGCACGCCGGCGTTCCATGGCGCGAGGAACTGCATGAGCAGATCCTTACCGAAGCCCTTGGCCCGCGGCCTCCGCTGGGCCACCGGCCACCCGCGCTTGAGGCGCTGTGCAACGAGCTACGGCACATGCTCAATTCGCCCGCGTTGAACCCGGATTCGCCCCAGGACCTCATGCGGGCCCTGCACCGCAACGGCATCGAGGTTAAAAGCACCCGCAAGTGGGAACTCCAGCAGTCCGGCCACCCCGCCATCCAACCGCTGCTGGCGTACAAGCAACTGTCCCGCCTCCACACCGCCAACGGCTGGACCTGGCTGGATACCTGGGTTCGCGACGGACGCTTCCATCCCGAGTACGTAGTTGGCGGCGTCGTCTCCGGCCGTTGGGCGTCGCGGGGCGGCGGAGCCCTGCAAATTCCCAGGAACATCCGGGCGGCCGTCCATGCAGAACCCGGACACAAGCTCATTGTCGCCGACGCGTCCCAGCTGGAACCGCGGGTTCTGGTGGCCCTGGCGCAGGACACGAAGATGGCAGAGGCCGCGCGGGACAAGGACCTGTATGCAGGTATCGCCGCGCAGGGGTTCGGCGGCGACCGCCAAAAAGCCAAGGTGGCGCTTCTGGGCGCAATATACGGAGCCACTACGGGTGAATCCGGCCGTTTGATGCCCCAGCTTGCCCGAACATATCCGCGGGCTGTCGGCTTCGTTGAACAGGCGGCGCGCGAAGGCGAGGCGGGGCGTACGGTGACCACCCGGCTGGGTCGCAGCAGTCCCGCGCCTTCCCTCGGCTGGTTGCGCAGCCAGCAGTCCACCACCGCCGAGGAACAGCGGCGGGCAGACACCATCGCACGCTCGCGTGGGCGCTTCACCCGAAACTTCGTTGTGCAAGGTTCCGCGGCTGAGTGGGCTGCCTGCTGGCTGGCGGAATTACGACGCCGGTTGCGAACCTTCAGGGCCGAAGGACGCCCTTCGGGTGAACTCGTCTTTTTCCTGCACGACGAGGTGATGGTCCATGCCTCGGACGATGCGGTGGAGGCGTGCGTGGAGGCTATCCGGGAAGCAGCCGATACCGCCAAGGAACTCATGTTCGGCCGGATTCCCGTGGAGTTCCCGGTGAGCATCGCCGTCGTCGACTCCTACGACAAAGCGAAGTAGCCCCGGCCTTGTAGCCCACCGCATCACGGATGGAAACTGGCTGCATGGCTTCGGAAGTCCGCGAATCCCTGGATGCCTACCTCGCCTTTCAGATCGCCGAGGTGCAGCGTTCCATGCCCCTCATTTCGGCGGCCGACCAGGAAGCTGTCCACAGCGCCCGCCTCGCCTTGCGGCGGCTGCGGTCCGGGATTTCCTGCTTTGGCCTCTTCCTGCCCCCTGCCCCGCCGGAGGCGCGCCACGGAATCAGGTGGCTTGCGACGTCCCTGGGTGAGGCGCGGGACCTGTTTGTCCTTGCCCAGCGCGTGAAGCTGTGGTTGGACGCCCCGGTGTCGTGGCGGTCGCCAGAGGTCCTCCACACCGCCGTCGAGGGTCTGGTGGAGCGGAGCAACAGCATCGCCCGTCAGGTTGCCGGCGATCTACGTGCCAGCATGGCGATAGCGGATTTTGCCGGCCTCCCGTCTCACGGAACGGGGCCGAATGGGCCCACCGACGGGCAAGCCATCGCCTGCCTGCACCGTCAGTGGGAGGTGATGCAGCAGCGAATCGCCGAAGCAGAGAAATCCCGCTCCGGCTCCGCACGAAATGAACTCCTCCACGACGCCCGGAAGGATGTGAAGAGACTCCGTTATGCCCTGGAGGCCGTTGCCGGGGCGCTCGGTCCCGGTTCCCTACTCATCCTTCAGCCGGCAGTTGCCCTCCAGCGGGTGCTCGGAGAACACCACGACGCCGTTGCGAGCCTGGCGTGGATGGACACCCTCGCCGTGGACCGGGGAATTGACGCATCGGACCTGGACCAGCTTCGCCACATGGAAGCCCGGCGCTTGGAAGAAGCAGAGAGGGAGTACAGCCGGACCCTGCTGGAAACACCTGTTCCCGCACCGGGAGCCGTGCTTTCATCTGACGGCGCAGTACCCGCCGTTCGGCTCCAGGACCAGTCATAAGACGCTTTGTGATGGACCGTGACCACCCCAGTGACGGGTACTCGGAAGTAACTTTAATTCCTCGCCGCTTCTGGATACGGTCTCTTGTGTGGCCTGCAACACAAGGTCACTCAACGTATGCAAAGACGCATTTTGACAAGGGGGATCAGCGATGGCTGGCAGATTCGTAATTGTGCGGGACAACGACGGCACGTACCGCTTCCGCCTTACGGCAGCGGACGGAACCGTGGTGGCGGAATCGCCCGCGTACAAGCACCTCAAGGGCGTCGTGGAAGGCATCCACGCGGTACGCGAAAACGCAGCAACGGGACTGATCGTGGACCGTTCAAGCACTGCCCGGGAGGCAGCCTGACATAGCCGTGGGACTGCCAGAGGCAGGGTTGGCAAGCGTCAGAGATCGACGTCGTAAAGCTTGCCTTCGTCCCAAGGCACGGTCCAGCCGAGCTCATCGAACAGCCCGCTGAGGACCATGCCCGTGAACCCCCAGACCAGGACGCCGTTCACCGTGAAACCAGGACTGGTGAAGGTGCGTCCCATGCGGCTGATGGTGGCCGTCACCCGGTTGGCGGGATCCAGCAAGTCTCGGACAGGAACGCGGAACACCTGCGCGGATTCGGCGTAATCCACTACACCCACCGGTGACGGGGAGTCCCACCAGGCCACAACGGGAGTGACCCGGAAGTTGCTGCGCGTGATGCCCAACTCCGGGATCACTCCCAGAACACGTACTCCCGCGACGTCCAGTCCGGTCTCCTCAACGGCTTCCCGGAGGGCGGCAGCAACCACCGATTCATCCTCGGGGTCCACACTGCCACCCGGGAAAGCCACTTGGCCTGGATGGTCGTCCAAGGTATGTGCCCGTTCCAAAAGGAGGACATCGAGGTCTGCCGGTGCAATGGGACGATCCGATTCGGCCGGGACATCGTCCAGCTTTCCAAAGAGCATCAACACCGCCGCAGGCCTGTTCGTCTCCGCGCTGACCGGCAGCTTGGCCCACTGCCCGGCGTGGCTTTGCCCGCCACCCTCGAAACGGGCAACCAGCGCTGATAAATCCTCAAACGCCGTCAACGGGCCTCCTCTGGGACTCCATCCGGATCTCGGCGGCCCGGTGTGTTTCTGCCAGCAACTGCTCCAGCAATGCTTCGTTGCCGGGCGCCAACTCGTATTTAAGCAGCTTCGCGGCTTTGACCGGATCTGTTTCGCCGTCACCGTAGCTAGGGCACAAGCTCGCCACCGGGCACGCCCCGCAAGCCGGTTTCTTCGCGTGGCAGATCCTCCGGCCGTGGAACACCACACGGTGGGACAACATGGTCCAATCGCGCGGCTCGAACAACTCTGCAACGTCGAACTCGACCTTGACCGGATCCTCCGATGCGGTCCACCCGAACCGCCTTGCCAGGCGGCCGAAGTGGGTATCCACCGTGATACCGGGGACTCCGAAGGCATTGCCCAGGACCACGTTGGCAGTCTTCCGGCCAACGCCGGGCAGGGTTACCAGATCCTCCAGGCGGCCGGGGACCTGCCCGTCGAACTCGTCCACCAGCCGGTTGCATAGGGCGAGGACGTTCCGGGCCTTGGCGCGGAAGAACCCCGTGGGTTGCAGGATGGTCTCAAGTTCGACGGGGTCTGCTTCCGCCATGGAACGGGCGTCCGGGTAGCGGGCAAACAGGATCTTGGTGACCTGGTTGACCAGGACATCGGTGGTTTGGGCAGAAAGGACCGTGGCCACCACAAGCTCAAAGGGGTTGCGGAAGTCCAGCTCGGCATGTGCGTACGGATACTTCTCCGCGAGCACCCTGTTGATCTTGCGTGCGCGGCGCTTGAGCGCGAGCGGGGAACCAGCGTCAGTGATGGCCACGGGGTCCTGCTAACCGCGTTCGATGTTGCTGAGCTCCCTGAGGACCCCAAGCTTGCCGTCGGTGTCCTGCACCAGGAACTCATGGCCGCGGTCCTCGAGAGCCAACACCCAACCACCGGGTTGAATGACGAACGCAGGAGCGCCGGTTTTCTGGTCATAGGCCGTTCGCGGCTGGGCTACGGCGAACCAGAAAGCCTCGTAGTGCGGCGCGTCCTGGGACTCGTCGGGTCGGCTCGCGGGATCCACTGTTGCGCCGATGGAGTCGCTGACGGTCCGGGTGTCGGACGACACGATCGGCGTCGCCATGGTCGCTGCCCATGGACGTTCATTGGATTGCTGCTGGGCGGCCGGCTGGCCGACCTGTTCGGCCGCAGCCTGTCGGGACGCTGTCTGCTGCGCAGCTGCTTCCTGGGTGGTTCCCGGCTGGCCGGCTTCATGTTGGGTGGCCGCCGGCTGGGCAGCTACAGGCTGGCCGGCTGCAGGCTGGGCGGTTCCCGGTTGGGCAGCTGCAGGCTGGTCCCCGCCTTGGGCTGCGGCGGCGGGAGTGCCGGCCGCGGTTCCGAGGGCTGCGGAGGAATTGCCGGGCTCCCGGGAGGCAGGTTCCTGCGCACCCTGCTGCGGGCCCCGTGCGGACTGGTCTGCGGTCCTCGGCGCGGCTTGCGTCGCCGGCGCAGAGTGGGTCACAGGCGTGTGAGCGGAAAGCTGCTGGTTCCCGGTCTGCTGCGGAACAGGGGCCTGCGCACCCGAAGCCGAGGCCGAACCGGTGAATCCGGGGACTGCCGGGCCAACACCGGACTTGCCGTCCTTGGGTACCTTCGGCGCCTTGGGCGCAGCCGGTTTGCGGGTGGGAACAGTGGCTTGCCGGGCCACGACGTGCGCCGGTGTTTCGGCACGGCCCTTGAAGTCGACCGAGAGGAAGGGAAGGTGCGGCCCAAGGACCGTGGCGGCAAGCAGGCCCACGGAGCCCACGAGGCCCAGCAAAACGCTGCCGTTAAAGGAGTCCGCGATCGTCAGGAAAAACAGGGGCAAGGCAAAGGCAGCCGTGACTGAGGCGAACTGGTCAATGGACAGGGAGCCGATGCGGATGTTGGTGCCGGGCTGAAGTCGACGTGCCACAAAAAGTGCGGCAACCACCAGCGGAAGGATGACCCCCAACAAGAGGAAGAACAGGTTGCCCAGGTTCCACAGGTTGTAGCGACCGCCAAACATGGGAAGCAGCGACGCAATGAACATCAACAGGACGGAACCAAAGACCGTCACATCCCTTACCGTGAACGGACCGGCGACGGCTTCAAACTTGCCGGCTGCCCCGGACGTGGTTGCCGTGCTGTCAGGTGTGGCCGTTCCAGCGTTGGTGTCCGTTCCCGAGGATTGCGAGTCG
The DNA here is from genome assembly GCF_026013155.1 of Paenarthrobacter sp. PAE-2. Lineage (NCBI taxonomy): Bacteria > Bacillati > Actinomycetota > Actinomycetes > Micrococcales > Micrococcaceae > Paenarthrobacter > Paenarthrobacter sp. PAE-2. The sequence continues at coordinate 41,281 of NZ_JAPDNV010000030.1, forward strand.
TGCGGGCCTGGTCTCAGCTGGTTCATCTAATCTCCTTCGTGCGGCGTCGTCCTGGGCAGTCCGGACCGGCTGTTCCGCGGCATTCCGCAGCACAGCCTGACACGCCTCTGGCGTCCCCAGGACTTATTCAGCCTATGCCACCCCACAGACACTGACCTAGCCAAAAACGGTCCTCCGGCTTCGCCCACAGCAAACTCAAAGGCTACTTACGGATAGACGCAGGAATGCGTGGCCCGCGACCGGCGAAACGAGTGCCGCCGTCGTCGTCATGCAAGCGGTTCCCAGCCACCCAGCGCGCCATTCGGCGCCAAATTCTTACCGCTCACTGACGCATTTGTGATGACGCACACGTAGGACCTCTCGAAAGGGATAGTGTTGATGGCGGACAGCGCTGCAGCCCCCGCCCAGGGCCAGTACGACGCCGGAACACGGCTTGTGCGGGACCCCGCGGACGGCGGTTGCGGCTTAGATCGCGATGAATGATGAGGTTCACATGTCCCAGGACACCACCGGATCAACGGCAACCGCAGCACCTTCGGCTGCCGGGGGCCAGGCCCGCCAGGATGCCCTTGAAAACCTGCTTCAGGAAAACCGTAAGTTTGCGCCGTCGGCGGAGTTCGCGGCGAACGCGGTGGTAACGGCTGATGAGTACGCAAAAGCTGACGCGGACCGGCCTGCGTTCTGGGCGAATCAGGCACGCGAGCTGCTGACGTGGAGCAAGGACTTCGATCAGGCGCTGGATTGGTCCAACCCCCCGTTTGCCAAGTGGTTCGTTGGCGGGGAGGTCAATGCCGCTTACAACGCCCTGGACCGGCACGTGGAGAATGGCCTGGGCGACCGGGTAGCGATCTACTTCGAGGGCGAACCGGGCGATGCCCGCACGTACACCTACGCGGAGCTCACCGAAGAGGTGAAGAAGGCCGCGAACGCTTTCGAGTCCCTGGGTGTTGCCAAGGGCGACCGGGTGGCCGTGTACCTGCCGATGATTCCCGAGGCCGTGATCACCATGCTTGCCTGCGCCCGGATCGGCGCGGTCCACTCCGTGGTGTTCGGAGGGTTCTCCGCTGATGCTTTGCGGTCCAGGATCGAGGACGCCGAAGCCAAGCTCGTGGTCACCGCCGACGGTACGTACCGCCGCGGCAAGCCCTCCCCGCTCAAGCCCGCCGTGGACGAAGCACTTTCCAAAGAGGGTCACACTGTCCAGAACGTCGTCGTGGTCAAGCGCAACGGCGAGAACGTCAACTGGGTGGAAGGCCGGGACCTCTGGTGGTCGGAAACTGTTGATAAGGCACCCAGTGAGCACACCGCCGTCGGGCACGATTCCGAGCACCCGCTGTTCATCCTCTACACCTCCGGCACCACCGGCAAGCCCAAGGGCATCCTGCACACTACCGGCGGCTACCTGACCCAGACCGCCTACACGCACAGGGCCGTGTTCGATCTGCACCCGGAAACGGACGTGTACTGGTGCACCGCCGACGTCGGCTGGGTCACCGGCCACTCCTACGTCACCTACGCCCCGCTCATCAACGGCGCAACCCAGGTCATGTACGAAGGCACCCCGGACTCCCCACACCAGGGCCGCTGGTGGGAAATCGCTGAAAAGTACAAGGTCTCCATCCTCTACACGGCCCCCACGGCCATCCGTACATTCATGAAGTGGGGACGCGAGATCCCTGCCAAGTACGATCTCTCCGCCATCCGGGTCCTGGGCTCCGTGGGCGAACCCATCAACCCCGAAGCCTGGATGTGGTACCGCGAGGTCATCGGCGGCAACGGCGGCAAGAAAGCCAATCCAGCCCCGATCGTGGACACCTGGTGGCAAACCGAAACCGGTGCCCAGATGATCGCCCCGCTTCCCGGGGTCACCTCCACCAAACCCGGCTCCGCCCAGGTCCCCCTGCCCGGCATCGCCGTGGACGTCGTGGACGAAAACGGCGCCTCGGTGGCCAACGGCGAGGGCGGCTACCTCGTGGTCCGCGAACCGTGGCCCTCCATGCTTCGCGGCATCTGGGGTGACCCGGAACGGTTCAAGGACACCTACTGGTCCCGGTTCGAAGCCATGTACTTCGCAGGGGACGGCGCCAAGAAGGACGAAGACGGCGACGTCTGGCTGCTGGGCCGCGTGGATGACGTCATGAACGTCTCCGGCCACCGACTCTCCACCACCGAAATCGAATCGGCCCTGGTCTCCCATCCCGCTGTGGCTGAAGCAGCCGTGGTCGGTGCCGCGGACGACACCACCGGACAAGCCGTCGTCGCGTTCGTCATCCTCCGCGGTGACGCCACCAACAAGGGAGACGAAACCGTCCTGGAGCTGCGCAACCACGTGGGCAAGGAAATCGGTCCCATCGCCAAGCCCAAGCAACTGCTCATCGTGCCGGAACTGCCCAAGACCCGCTCCGGCAAGATCGTCCGCCGCCTCCTCAAGGACATCGCAGAAGGCCGCGACACCGGAGACGCCACCACGCTGGCCGACCCCTCGATCATGAACCAGATCGCCGAGTCGCTGCGCAAGTAACGTCCCTTCCCTGCCGGGAACCACGGCGCCGCCCACCACACCAGGTGAGCGGCGCCGTCGTCGTTCTGTGCAGTCAGCCAACGGAATCCCGCCCTAGACTGTAGCCAGACGACTCCCTCCCTCGAGGTCCCCCAAGAAAGGCCCTGATGCTTCAGGCAGCACGCCACTCCGCCATCCTTGAAGCCGTGCAACGCGAACGCGTGGTGCGTGTCTCGGATCTGGCCCAGTTGTTGGGCGTATCCCCTATGACAGTCCGTCGGGACATCGAGGCCTTGGAAGAAACCGGGCGCGTTGAGCGCATCCATGGCGGGGCCAAGCTTCCCGGAGATGCGGGCACCCACGAACCCGGTTTTGAACTGAAGTCCACCCGGCTGATGGCCGAGAAGCATGCCATTGCCGTTGAGGCGGCCACACTGGTGCACGAGGGCATGGCCGTCGGACTCAGCGCGGGCACAACCACGTGGGCATTGGCCCAGGAGCTCGTCCATGGCCCGCGCATCACGGTGGTGACCAACTCTGTTCGGATCGCGGACCTGTTCCACCACGGCGCGTCGTCCGGCCCGGGACGGTTCGGCTCCACAGTGATTCTGATCGGTGGGGAGCGGACGCCTTCGGATGCCCTGGTAGGTCCGATCGCAACGTCATCGTTGAAGCAGCTGCATTTGGACGCGCTGTTCCTCGGCGTGCACGGCATGGATGCGCAAGCCGGCTTCACCACGCCCAACCTGCTTGAAGCCGAAACCAACCGGGCCTTCATGGCATCGGCCCGCAGCACCGTGGTCCTGGCCGACCACAGCAAATGGGGTGTTGTAGGCATCGCTTCCATAGCCGCCCTTGAGGAGGCCGACCAACTCATCACCGACTCCCTGCTCGGTGACGATGCCCGCAAGGTGCTGGCAGAAAATGTGGCCAAGCTAAGGATCGCCGGCGCACCCAACTAATACGAAAGTAGGGGTGGGTTAGGCTGCGGTGACCGGGGTGA
>NZ_JAPDNV010000031.1:0-43894 GCF_026013155.1 Paenarthrobacter sp. PAE-2
CCGATGGGGCGGGGGGGGGGGGAGCCGGGGGGGGGCCCCCGCGGTGGGGCACCGCCAACGCGGCATGACTCTGGTCACGTAACGCTGACACCCACGAGGTTACCGACGAATTCGGCACTCGGCACGGCGTAGAGCTCCACAATCTTGGAGAACAGCCCGGCGGCATCGATCCCCGGCCAATCATCGGGCAGGAAAGAGGCGGGCAATCCGGGATCCAGGTACGGGATGATCCGCCAACGGTCGATGCTCCTGACATAGGTGGCGAAGGCCTCCGCCGAAGGCCCGGCGCCCGCCGTGCCGTTGGGTGAGTCGACCGCGGAGGAATGCTCCCTGATGAAATCGCGGTGCAACTGTGCCAGTGCGTCCAGGTCCCACCACTTCGCGGCAGTTTCTTTCAGCCCTCCTCCCGGCAAGGGAGGCTGCGTCACGAAGATCGTGGCCATGCTGCGCAGTTGAAGATCAGCCAGGATTTCTTCCACTTCACCGCGCAGCGTGTCCGGACAAATCCAGAGTCCCGCTGCAACTGTCCCGCACCCTATCCAATACAGCCTGCGGCGGAGTTGATGGCGCTTGTCCCGTTCAGTTTCGGGTATCGAGAAGGACACCAGGCACCAAGGATCGGTCGGGGCCATGGTCCGGGGCGTGAAGATCCTCCTGTCGCCCCGGGCCAGCATGGACGCGGCACCCGGAGTGAGGGTGAATCCCGCCAGGCCGGAGCGGGTGTCCGGAACCAAGACATCTTTTTTCCGGAGGCGCCCGAGGGCCGTCCGGGTGACCGTCCCTGACGTACCCAACGCTTCCATCAAGGCAACGATGTCCTTGGTGGCCATCCAACCGCCCGCCTCGCGCATGTACAAGCCGACGACGGTCCGCAGCAGTGACGTAGTACTCCCGGGACGGGAGTCCATATCGTCAAGGACAGCGCTCACTGCAGTTCCAGGAGGACATCACGGATTGCCGTGATTCCAAGCTCCACTTCCGCGTAGCTGGTGCTCAACGGCGAGAGCCCGATCCGCAGGCCGTGCGGCGGGCGGAAATCGGGGATCACCCCGCGTTCCCAGAGCTTCGCAGTGACGTCCGCAAAGAGTGGATGGTCCACCGTCACGTTCGAACCACGCTCGGCAGGGTCCCGGGGGCTGGCGATGGCAACGCCCAGGGGCACCAGCATTTCATCGGCGAGGTTCATGGCATGTTCGGTGAGCTTAATGGACTTCTCCCGGACAGCATCCATGCCTACGGAGGCGATGAGCTCCACCATGTCCTTGAGGGGCTGTATGGCAAGTACCGGGGGAGTGCCTGTGATGAAGCGGCGGATGCCCTGTGCAGGCTGGTAGGCGTCAGTCATGCCGAAGGGATCGGCAGCCCCCATCCACCCCCAGATCGGTTGCTGGAGGATGTCCTGGCAGGCGCTATTTACATAGGCGAACGCAGGAGAACCCGGACCGCCGTTGAGGTACTTGTACGTGCAGCCCACGGCGAGGTCGACGTCCCAGGCGTCCAGTTCCATGGGCACCGAACCCACTGAATGGCACAGGTCCCACAGCATGAGGGCCCCGGCATCGTGCACTTTGGCCGTGATCGCCTTGACGTCTGCAAGGAACCCGGAGCGGTAGGCCACATGGCTCAAAACCACGACGGCGGTCCGCTCGCCCAGCAGCCCATCGAGGTCGTGCGGACGAACCCCCGCGGCCGGGTTCGCGGCAATCCACCTGATGCTGGCGCCGCGTTCCTTAGCGATACCTTCGATGATGAAACGGTCGGTGGGAAAGTTATCCCGGTCAATGATGATTTCGTCCCTGCCTGGCTGTGAATCAACAGCGGCGCGAATCAGCTTGTACAGCATCACCGACGTCGAGTCCCCAACAGTTACCTGTCCAGCGGCGGCACCCAGTGTCACCTCGCCGATGCGGTCGCCCACCCGCGTTGGTTCGTCCATCCACTGCTCGTCCCAGCCGCGGATCAGCCGGCTGCCCCACGCGTCCTGCACGAACGACTGCAGCGATGCCACTGTGACGTCCAGTGGCCTGCCCAGCGAGTTTCCGTCCAGGTACGCGGTGAGTTGGCCGTCGTCGGGCGTGTAGAAAGCGGCCCGCTGTGCGGCGAGCGGATCAGCGGCGTCCAGTTGCGCCGAGGTGGGCCGAAGGGTTTGGCGTGCGGTGGTCATGGGTTCTCCTGCGGAGGTGGGTAGGGGGCTGCGCGTAGGAAGGCTGTGGCGTCCGGAAATAGAGCCGCTGTCAGGAACGGTTCAACTGCCGATCTCCGTCCGGACGGCATAAAGCTCCGGGAAGAACGTCAGGTCCAGTGCTCGTTTGAGGAAGTCGACCCCTGACGATCCACCGGTACCCACCTTGAAGCCGATGGTCCGCTGCACGGTGCGGAGGTGACGGAATCGCCACGCCTGGAAGTTGTCCTCCACGTCCACCAGGTCCTCGCAGGCTTCATACAAACCCCAGGGGGTGTCATCGGATTCATAGATCGTTTGGAACACCGGCACCAGTTCTTTGTGGAAGACCCACGGTTCCGAGGTGTCCCGGTGCAGTACTTCGGCAGGGATGTCGTAGCCGGCGCGGGCAAGGACAGCCAGGAAGGAGTCGTAAAGGGTGGGCTCGGACAAGAGCGTACTCAGCAGCGCGTGGGCTTCGGGGTCGCTTTCGAAAACCCGCAGCATGCCGCGGTTCTTGTTGCCCAGCAGGAATTCCACGCCGCGGTATTGGTAGGACTGGAAACCGGAGGAGTTGCCCAGGAAACCACGGAATTGCGCGTATTCCCGGGGCGTCAGTGTCCCCAGTACAGACCATTGTTCGGTCATGGTCCGTTGGATCGCCTTGACCCGGGCGATGCACTTCAAGGCCTTGCCGAGGTTGTCCTGGTCGAACAAGCGGCGCGCTTCAAGGAGTTCGTGAAGAATCAGCTTGAGCCACAGCTCGCTGGTCTGGTGCTGGATGATGAACAGCAGTTCGTCGTGGTGTTCGGGCTTGCTCACCGGATGCTGGGAGCTGAGCAGCCGGTCCAGGTCCAGGTAGCTGCCGTAGGACATGGCGTGCCGGAAATCGGTATGGACGGTGTCCTCGATGGGACGTATGTTCCGTGAACCGGGGGATTCGGAAGCAGGGGCGGCCGGTTGCGCGGCGGGGTTTTCCATGCATCCAGAATATCATTGCTTTGACGAGCGTCAAGGAAATGATTTGCGCCGGCCTTGCTGCCGGCTGTGCCGTAGGCTGACCTTAACCTTTGGGGAAGGGAGAACGCGGATGGCATCATCCGTCAGGCCGGTATCCATCTATTTGGACGTCGACGGCGTGGTGAACCCGTTCAGCCCTGTCGGCACCACCGACTGGGGCGGTGACTGGTGCATCGCGGACGCCGGCATCCTGGAGGTCGCCTTCGCGCCGGAAGTCGTAGAGGCCCTGAACGACCTGACCGCCCACCCGGCCGCGCGCTTCGTGTGGCTCACCACGTGGGAGCGGCTTGCCCCGGAGTTCCTGTGCCCGGCCATAGGTTTGAAGGGGCAGGACTGGCCCGTGCTGTCCAGCCAAGGCTGGGACGAAGGTCCCGAATGGTGGAAGCTCACTGCCCTGCAGAAGGATCTCGCGTCTTCGGGCTCGGACCGGTTCGCGTGGCTTGACGATCAACTGGGCCGCGACGCGGACGCACAGTCCTGGGCCGACTACCAGGAAGACCGCGTGTTGTGCATCTCACCGGATCCCCGCCAGGGCCTGTCGCGCAGCCACCTTGCTGCCGTCAGGGCCTTCCTGGGCTGATCACGCCGGGGCGCACGTTTGGCCGGAGGGTGGCTGGCACGTAGGATTCTTAAGGTTTCAGCCCGCACAATGAAGCCGGCAAGTCCAGCCAGTTGAACAGCTGCTGAATTATGCTGTGCTTGGCAGGTATGGGGAAGTGAAACTGCTGAACGTCGACTCTGCAGATTGGGCAACAGGTGGAAATCACCTTCATGGTCGCGCTTGTCATAGCGTTGGCCCTCTTCTTTGACTTCACCAACGGGTTTCACGACACAGCCAATGCGATGGCAACTCCCATTGCTACGGGGGCGATCAAACCCAAGACTGCGGTAGCGCTGGCCGCCGTGCTGAACCTGGTGGGCGCGTTCCTCTCCACGGAGGTGGCCAAGACCATTTCCGGGGGCCTGATCCGGGAAGGCGCCGACGGTATCCATATCACTCCGGACATCATCTTTGCCGGACTCATGGGCGCCGTCCTCTGGAACATGATCACCTGGCTCAAGGGCCTTCCATCAAGTTCCTCGCACGCCCTGTTCGGCGGCTTGATCGGTGCGGCAGTGGCGGGTATCGGCCTGCACTCCATCAACTTCGAAACAGTGCTTTTGAAGGTGATCCTTCCCGCCCTCTTCGCTCCGCTGATCGCAGGAGCCGTGGCCTACATCTGTACCCGGCTCGCCTACGCGCTGACCTCGCGGCACGATCCCGAGACCGGGGACAAGCTGACCCAGAAGCGTGGGGGCTTCAGGACCGGCCAGATCTTCACGTCGAGCCTCGTGGCGTTGGCCCACGGAACCAACGACGCACAGAAGACCATGGGCATCATCACCCTCGTACTCATCGCAGCCGGCACCCAAACTCCGGGCTCCGGGCCACAGTTCTGGGTCATCGCTGCCTGTGCGTTCGCCATTGCCATTGGTACGTACGCCGGCGGTTGGCGCATCATCCGCACCATGGGTTCGGGGCTGACGGAAGTAAAGCCCGCCCAGGGATTCTCGGCCGAAACCAGTACCGCGACGGCCATCCTTGCCTCCTCGCACCTCGGCTTCGCACTCTCCACCACGCAGGTGGCCTCCGGCTCCGTCATCGGCTCCGGCCTGGGACGCAAAGGCACCTCGGTCCGTTGGGGTACCGCTGGCAAGATCGCCTTGGGCTGGCTCTTCACTTTGCCGGCATCCGCGATCGTCGGCGGGCTGACGGCGCTTCTGGTCAATACCGGCGTCGTTGGCCTGGTCATTGCAGCCGTCGTAGGCACCGCCGCCATTCTCTTCATGTTCGTGGTCTCCCGCAGGGAGCACGTCGGCCACCACAACGCCGTCGAGGTGGATGAAGCCGGCCACGCGGTTGTGTTCCGCAAGAAGAAAAAGTCCAAGTCCAACAAGAACAAAGGTGCACAGCGATGAAGTGGTTGGAATTGCTGCTGGTTGCCGGGGTGACACTCGTGTCCGCGGTGACGGTCGTGGTCCTCTACTCGCTGGGTGTCCGGCTGACCGCGATAGCAGGCGACGTACAGCAGAAGTCGCCGGCACTCTTCAAGAGCCTTGCCTACGTATGCTTCGGCATCTGCGGGCTGGCTGTACTATTCGGGATCTACCTGATCGTTCCGTACTTCGGAAAGTAGCCCCCTCTCTGGCAGTAAAGCCCATTCGGGAGAATAATCGGCAGTGAAATTACATCACTGCACCCTGGTGATCCGGCAGATGCGGGGCTGTCATGAAGAGCCGATCCCTAAGCCACCTCATCGGACTGGCGTTGGCGCCGGTCCTGATGCTGGGCCTTTCTGCCTGCCTTCCCCCCGGCTCCGACTTCAACAGCCCCTCACCCAACCCGGCGCCGGAACCAACGTCTGCTGCGGCAACCGCCCAGCCTCCCGCCGTCGAACCTACAGCGGCCCAGCCCGCCGGCCCGGCCGGTCCCGCAGCACCGCAAGCTGAGGCGCCGGTGGTCCGCTGGGTGCCGGTCGGACCGGTCGGGCCCAATGACCCGACGGCGGGACAGCGCTACCTGCTGCTGCAGCAGTTCCAGTGCGACGCCCTGGCTGAAAGCGTCAGGCCGGACAGCGTCCAGGGGGCGGCAGACGTGACTGTCTGGCAAGCGGCAGCGGCCGTATGCCGCGCCGTGCAGAGCGGTTCCGAGCAGGATTGGCTTCAAGCGTCAGTGGCGGTCGCCGCGACTCCGCGCATCCCACAGACGCAGTGCCTGGAGTCCACGGTTGCAGCAACATCCGCCGCAGTCATTGCGCAGCACCGGGCCAGCCCCGGCCTGCCCATCAAGGCCACCTCGCCTCCCGGCGAGGCGTGCCCGCGCCACCTTAGCGGCCTGACGGTAGTGAATGAGGACCTGACGGCGGTGCCGGGCCAACTCCGGGCCTCCGGACCGCGTTCGGGCGGCACAATCGTGCGGCTGGACGGCTACTACGTCCGCGTAGGCGACATCCTCTTTGACGGAGAACCCGCCTTCCCGGAAATTGTGTCCGGTGGAGGCGACTACCAGACGATGTACCTCAGGATTCCTCCGGCCAACGGGCGGGACACCCTCCGGATTTCCATCACTGACACCGTGGATATCAGCGGAACGGTGACCTTCTACTATGAGGACACCGCGCCCTCGTCACCTCCGCCTGCCACCGGGCCAAGCCAAACGCCGTCGCCCCAACCGGGTGGGACGCAACCGGGCGGAACACAGCCCGGTGGCACACAACCGGCCCCTTTGCCCAGTACCGCTCCCAGTGAAGCGTCACCCACGGCGTTGCCGTGAGCGGACAATCGGCGGCAGAAGCTCCGGAGGAGGACGAGCGCAGCCTCATCAACACCCGGTGGCAGCGGACCTTGGACGTTTTGTCCGTGATTGGTCCGCCCTTGACGGTGGCCACGGCACTGTTGGTCTATTTCGGCTGGGCACGTACCGACGCGCAGGCAAAGGCAATGGGCCTCGACGTCAGCCTCTTTGGCTACACCGTGCAGGATTTCATTCTTCGGAGCATCCAGTCGCTCTTCCAGCCCTTGGCGTGGCTCGCGGTGATCGGCTTGCTGTGGCTGATGCTGGACCGGGCTGTTTCGCGGCTTCTGGACGCCTCAAGGCACAGGACGCTGTTGCACCGCACAGCACTGGTGGTCCTGGTGCTGGGATTCGCGTTTGCTGCCGTGATGTGGGTGGTCGTCGTTACCCAGCCGGGCCGGACTTTGCTGTACGTGCCCTTCCTGATTGCTGCAGGCCTGATAGTCGGCGCCTGGGGCCTGAGCGTCCGACGGCGGGCAGCGGCCCCTGCCGTCCGCACGCTGCGGGTCACGCCGCGCGCCTTGGAACGGTCCCTCGTTTTTGTCCTGGTCACCCTCCTGCTGTTCTGGGGTACCTCCGACTACGCCCAGGCACTGGGCCGCGGCGCCGCTGTCGACTACCAGGAGCGCTCCGGGCTTTTGCCCACCGCAGTGGTCTACAGCAAAGAGCGCCTGGGCGTCACCGCGCCCAACGTCCGCGAGGAGTCAGCGGGAACGGATGCGGCTCCGCTGTACCGCTATTCCGGCTTGCGGCTGCTGGTAGTCAGCGGCGGGCGGATCTTCCTGCTCAACGATCGGTGGACCCTGGCCCAAGGCCGCGTGGTGGTGCTGAGGGACGACGGGAGCGTGCGGTTGGAATACGGCAACGCAGGCGCGGACTGAATTGTCGGTGGCTTTTGGCTAGTCTGGGGCCATGTCGATCTTCCAGTACTACGTGGCGTCCACCATTGACGGCTTCATCGCTTCCCCGGATGACGATCTGGGCTGGTTGCTCCAATTCGACAAGGTGGAAGGGGTCAGCGGAAGCTATGAGTCCTTCTTCTCCGGCGTCGGGTGCATTGCGATGGGCGGGGACACCTACCGATGGCTCATGGCGCACGAGGCCGGAAAATGGCCTTACCCGAACATCCCGTGCTGGGTTTTTACCCATCACGAGTACTCCGCCCCCGCAGGCGCCGACGTGACATTCGTCCGAGGCGACGTCCGCGAGTTCGCCCCGGACCTGCTGGCCGATGCCGGGGACAAGAACGTCTGGCTGGTCGGCGGCGGGGACCTCGTAGCCCAATTCGCCAACGCGGGGCTGCTGGACGAGATGATCGTCACGATCATTCCGGTGGTGCTGGGAGCGGGTAAGCGGCTGCTGCCGCTCAACGGCCCGACGGCGCCGCTGGAGTTGGTCTCATCGAAGATCCTTGGCGGGGCCGCGGCCGAACTGCACTACAAGATGCCGGAAAAGAGGATGCCGGAAAAGCGCGGCTGACGCCTTGCCGGCACCTTGCGCGCCGGCTCCGCCCGACAAGCGGTCAGTGACGGTTATCGCGGATCATGTTCGTGATCCGCGCGGTGGAGAGCCTCCGACCCTGCTCGTCAGTGATCACGATCTCGTGCGTTGCCAGCGTGCCGCCAAGGTGGATTGCCGTGCAGGTTCCCGTGACCGTCCCGGCAGCAATGGAGCGGTGATGGGTTGCGCTGAGCTCAATGCCCACTGCATGGCGGCCTGGACCTGCGTGAACGGATGCCGCGAAGGAACCCAGGGTCTCGGCGAGGACTGCGTGCGCCCCGCCATGGAGGATTCCGGCTACCTGGGTGTTGCCCTCCACCGGCATGGTGGCAACGCTGCGTTCGGCGCCCAGTTCGCTGAAGCGGATGCCCATTTTGACCACCAGTGCGCCCACGCCGCCGGCCGATAGCCACTCGTGGAATTCTTCCGGTACGCCTGCTTGCCTGAGCTCATCCACAACCTGGTTCGGCGTGAAATTGTCCATCATGCCAACTAGGCTGGCACCTGTGAGTGAAACAACCAAACCGGACCAGGTTCCAACGGCCCAAGCTTCTGCCATCGCCACGGCAGCCCCCTCTTCCGAATCCCGAGCGAACATCACGGGGGAGGAGCGGCCCAGGCTGCTGGTCCTGGATGGCCACTCCATGGCCTTCCGCGCCTTCTACGCGCTCCCTGCGGAGAACTTCTCCACCGCCCGGGGGCAGCACACCAACGCAGTCCACGGATTCACGTCCATGCTGATCAACCTCATCAAGGACCAGAAGCCCACGCACGTGGCCGTGGCGTTCGATGTCTCCGACGACACCACGTTCCGGAAGGCCGAATACAGCGAATACAAGGGTGGACGCAACGCCACACCGCCCGAATTCCAGGGCCAGATCGGCCTCATCGCCCGGGTGATGGAAGCGTGGGGGATCAAGACCATAGCCCTGCCCGGCTATGAAGCCGACGACATCCTTGCCACCCTCGCCGCCCAGGCCGACACCGAGGGCTTCGAGGTGCTCCTGGTCTCCGGAGACCGGGATTCTTTCCAGTTGATCAATGACAACGTCTTCGTGCTTTATCCCAAGCAGGGCGTCAGCAACATTCCCAAACTCGATGCTGCAGCCATCGAGGAAAAGTACTTCGTCAAACCGGCTTTCTACTCTGACCTCGCCGCGCTGGTGGGCGAATCCGCGGACAACCTTCCGGGCGTGCCCGGCGTCGGCCCCAAGACGGCGGCAAAATGGATCAACCTCTACGGCGGCCTGGAGGGAATCCTCGAGAACCTCGATTCCATCGGCGGCAAGGTAGGCGGCGCCCTCAAGGAGAACGTCGAGAACGTCAAGCGCAACCGCAGGCTCAACCAGTTGCTGACGGATCTGGAACTGCCCGTATCACTGGCGGACCTCCATGAGCCGCGCCCGGACCGGCAAGCCATTGAAGAGCTGTTCGAGGAACTCGAGTTCCGCACGCTCCGCACCCGCCTTTTCGACCTCTACGGCGATGACACCGCAGGTGCAGCGCCGGACACCATCGAGGCTCCCGAGTTCACGACGCTCACCGACGCGGCCGCTTTGGAAGAGTTCCTTGCGGCCGGTTCGGGTGTCCGCTCCGCCCTCGCAATCCAGCAGGTTCCGGGCCGCATCGGCGAGGACGCTGCCGCCCTGGCGGTAGTCCGCAACAACGGTGCTGCCTTCATCGAGCTGACGTCCTTGGACGCCGCCGCCGAATCAGTACTTGCTACGTGGCTGCAGGACCCTGAGGAAGCCAAGGTGGTTCACGAGTTCAAAGCCGCGCTGAAAGCACTGCACAACAGGGGCCTGGGACTCGAGGGAGTGGTGGATGACACCTCCATCTCCGGCTACCTCATCCAGCCGGACCGCCGCAGCTACGATCTCGCCGAGCTGGCCCAGGTCCACCTGAAGATCACCCTCGGCCCCGCGGCTGCGCCTTCCGGCCAACTGGAGCTGGACCTCGCCGGAGACCAGGCTGCCGCCGCAGGGCTGGTCCAGCATGCCGCCGTCGTGCATGCCCTCAGCAAGCACTTCGAGAAGGAACTTGCCGAGCGGAAGGCCGATGCCCTCCTGACCACGCTGGAACTTCCCGTGGCCCGCGTCCTGGCGCAGATGGAGCTCACCGGCATCTACGTCTCCATGGACCGGATGAATGAGCAGCTCGCCGATCTCACCAAGGTGATCGAGAACGCCCAGGAACAGGCCTTCGCGGCGATCGGACATGAAGTCAACCTTGGTTCGCCCAAGCAGCTGCAAACAGTCCTGTTCGAGGAACTCGGGCTGCCCAAGACCAAGAAGATCAAGTCGGGGTACACCACCGATGCCGCTTCACTGAAGGCCCTGTTGGAGAAGACCGGGCACGAATTCCTGGTCCAGCTTATGGCGCACCGTGAATCGTCCAAGCTCGCCCAGATGGTGGAGACGCTGAAGAAGTCCGTGGCGGAAGATGGCAGGATCCACACCACCTATGCCCAGAACATCGCAGCAACGGGCCGCATCTCCTCCAACAACCCCAATCTGCAGAACATCCCTGTCCGCAGCGAAGAAGGCCGGCGCGTGCGCAGCATCTTCGTTGTCAGCGACGGCTACGAATGCCTGCTGTCCGCCGACTACTCCCAGATCGAGATGCGCATCATGGCGCACTTGTCCGGGGACGAAGCTTTGATCCAGGCGTACCGGGACGGCGAGGACCTGCACCGCTTTGTCGGTTCACGAATCTTCAACGTGGCTCCTGCGGAAGTCACAAGTGCCATGCGTTCCAAGGTCAAGGCGATGTCCTACGGGCTTGCGTACGGACTCACTTCCTTTGGCTTGTCCAAGCAGCTGGAGATTTCCGTGGACGAGGCCCGGACCCTTATGAAGGACTACTTTGACCGCTTCGGCGGTGTCCGCGATTACCTGAGGGGCGTTGTGGACCAAGCCCGCGTGGACGGCTACACGGCAACCATCGAGGGGCGGCGGCGCTACCTTCCGGACCTGACAAGCACCAACCGTCAGGCCCGCGAAGCGGCCGAACGCATTGCCTTGAACTCTCCCATCCAGGGGTCCGCAGCAGACATCATCAAGCGGGCAATGCTCGGCGTGGCCGCGGAACTCGCCGGCCAGGGCCTGAAGTCGCGCATGCTGCTGCAGGTTCATGACGAACTTGTGCTCGAAGTTGCCCCCGGCGAACGGGAAACCGTAGAGAAGCTCGTAGCCGAGCAGATGGGCGCGGCGGCGGATCTGTCTGTTCCCCTCGATGTCCAGATCGGCATCGGCGCCAGCTGGTACGAGGCAGGCCACTAACCCCGTCCCACCAAGGGGTCCGTCCAAGGGGCGCGCCGCCGGAAGGCTGGCGCGCCCCTTCGGCTCTGGCTAGGCTCGGGTGCGTGGCTGATCCCAAGGAAGAAAAACCAGGAAAATACACCGTCCACCAATTCGCTGCCGCCACGCAGGGCAGCCCCGATTTCGACCGTAGCGCCGCATGGGTGCAGGCGGTCTCCCACGGGTTCCACCAGAACCGGCGGGACGAAGACTACATCCGGAAGACGCTGGCAGCCTACGAGGCGGATCAGCGCACCCTGACAGGCGTTTACGTCAACGGCGACGTGCCCCCGCATTCCCTCGCCGCAGACGTCCCTGTTGCCACCTACGCCACCATGCGGAAGCCACTGAACATCGGCTTTGGCAAACAACTGGAGGCAAGCCTTGTAACGGCCGTCACCGTCCGGGGAACCCACCGGCGCCAAGGCATCCTCCGCGGAATGATCACCGCGGACCTGGAAGCTGCAAAAGACGACGGCATCGCGATCGCGGCGCTGACCGCTTCCGAAGGCAGCATCTACGGACGCTTCGGTTTCGGCGTGGCCACCTACGAGCGGAACATCACGGTGGATGCCGGCGCCCGCTTCCGGCTTCGGGGCAGCATGACGGGGACGGTGGAGGTTGCCGATCCTGCTGTCCTGCTGGAGCTTGCTCCGCAAATATTCGACCGTGTGCAGCGTGCCACGCCGGGGTCCATCGGGCGCCAGAAGTACTACCGCCTCCTGGCGTCGGGCTCCATCGGGCATGACGGCAAACCCGACACTGCTGTGCGGAGTGCCCTCCACTACGGTGCCGACGGCGCTCCTGACGGCTACGTCTCCTACCGGTTCAAGGGCTGGGACACCAAGCCCTACACCATGGAAATCGTGGATCTCGTCGCCGGCAGTGACGCAGCCTACCTCGACCTGTGGCGCTTCCTGGGGAGCATCGACCTTGTTGATGTGCTGACGTGGGCGGAAGCACCGGTCCATGATCCTTTGGCATGGGCCATGGAGGATCCCCGCTGCCTGGTGGACTCCGATGTCCGTGACATGCTGTGGCTGCGCATCCTGGACGTGCCCGCCGCGTTGTCGGCGCGGCAGTACGCAGCTGCGGACAAGCTCGTCCTGCGGATCGCGGATGCACTCGGACATGCGCACGGCACCTGGGAGCTTGATTCCGACGGCGGACCGGTGGCGGCCGTCCGCAAGGTCACCGCACGTGAGGCGGACCTCGAACTGGACGTGGCCGACCTGGCTTCGATCTACCTCGGCGCCGTTTCACCTGTCACGTTGGCTGCGGCCGGCCGCGTCAAGGAACTGAGCCCCAAGGCAGCTTTCCGGGCCCAGCAGTTGTTCGCGGTTGAACGGCCGGCGCACTGCCTGACGCACTTCTAGGGGGAGCGCACCCGTCCTTTTGACCCTGCTTTGCAGAATCAACTACAATAAACGGGCGTGTACTACGTGCGCGCAGCCATTTTGTAACAATCCACAAATCAGGATGACCCGGCACTTTGCCGTGTTCTGCCGTCCGGAGCCGGGCGGCAGCGGTTTGCCTGACCGACATACTATCCACAACGGAGCCCCTACTACATGACCATCACCTCCACCGAGAAGCCCGGTGCCCCCGTCGTCGCGATCAACGACATCGGCACCGCTGAGGACTTCCTCGCAGCAGTCGACGCCACCATCAAGTACTTCAACGACGGAGACCTCGTCGAAGGTACTGTCGTCAAGGTCGACCGCGACGAAGTCCTGCTCGACATCGGTTACAAGACCGAAGGTGTCATCCCTTCCCGCGAGCTTTCCATCAAGCACGACGTTGACCCCGGCGAAGTTGTCGCCGTTGGCGATCAGGTCGAAGCCCTGGTGCTCACCAAGGAAGACAAAGAAGGCCGTCTGATCCTCTCCAAGAAGCGCGCACAGTACGAGCGCGCCTGGGGCGACATCGAGAAGGTCAAGGAAGAAGACGGTGTCGTTACCGGTACCGTCATCGAGGTTGTCAAGGGTGGCCTCATCCTGGACATCGGACTGCGCGGCTTCCTGCCGGCATCCCTCGTCGAGATGCGTCGCGTCCGCGACCTCGCTCCGTACATCGGTCAGCAGATCGAAGCCAAGATCATCGAGCTGGACAAGAACCGCAACAACGTTGTTCTTTCCCGCCGTGCATGGCTCGAGCAGACCCAGTCCGAGGTCCGCTCCTCGTTCCTCAACAAGCTCGAAAAGGGCCAGGTTCGTCCGGGCGTCGTTTCCTCCATCGTCAACTTCGGTGCCTTCGTGGACCTTGGCGGCGTAGACGGCCTCGTCCACGTTTCCGAGCTCTCCTGGAAGCACATCGACCACCCGTCCGAGGTTGTCGAGGTTGGCCAGGAAGTCACCGTCGAGGTCCTCGAAGTGGATCTGGACCGCGAGCGTGTCTCCCTGTCGCTCAAGGCTACGCAGGAAGATCCGTGGCAGACCTTCGCCCGCACCCACGCCCTCGGCCAGGTTGTTCCGGGTAAGGTCACCAAGCTGGTTCCGTTCGGTGCGTTCGTTCGCGTCGAAGACGGCATCGAAGGCCTCGTGCACATCTCCGAGCTGGCTGTCCGCCACGTGGAGCTCGCCGAGCAGGTTGTCTCCGTTGGCGACGAACTGTTCGTCAAGGTCATCGACATCGACCTCGAGCGTCGCCGCATCTCCCTCTCCCTCAAGCAGGCTAACGAGGGCGTTGACGCTGACAGCACCGAGTTCGATCCCGCTCTGTACGGCATGGCCGCAGAGTACGACGAAGAGGGCAACTACAAGTACCCCGAGGGCTTCGACCCCGAGTCGAATGAATGGCTCGAGGGTTACGAAGCACAGCGCGCAGCCTGGGAGCAGCAGTACGCTGACGCCCAGACCCGCTGGGAAGCACACAAGAAGCAGGTTGCACAGCACGCTGCTGACGACGCCGCTGCTGCAACGTCCGGCGAGGGCGACTCCGGCGCTACCAGCTACTCCTCGGAGCCTGCTGCTGCAGAGTCCAACGCAGGCACCCTGGCTTCCGACGAGGCCCTCGCAGCACTGCGCGAGAAGCTCACCGGCAACTAATTCCGCCCGCCCTTCGGGGTTGAGCTGAATAGCCAAAGAAGGACCCCCACCGCATGCGGTGGGGGTCCTTTTGCGTCCGGACGGTAGGTGCGGCACAACGGCCTTTCCGCACCGGCGGGAGGCCGGCGGGCAGGCAGGAACCTAGCGGGGAACGTCAACCCATTCAGTTCCCTGCGGTTTGAGGACCGAGGCACCCGCCGTCAAGGCCGCCACCCGGGCTTGGGCTTCTTCCAGTAAGGCGGGCTCGTCAGGGAGGGCAACCCTGAGTACGGCCTGCCGGGCTTCGTACAGCGTTTCCGCCATGACGAAGCCCCCGCTGCGAAGTTCGTTTTCCAGCCGTCCCGCGTCTGAGTGCGGCACACCGATGTCACAAAGGCGCAGGCGTTTCCGTTCCACCAAGGGAGCAAGGTCCAGGGCTTTGGAAACCGATTCGGAATAGGCCCTGACCAAGCCGCCGGCTCCCAGCAGGATTCCACCGAAATAACGCACGACGACGGCACTGACGTCGCTCAGGTCGGCGACCCCGTCCGCCGTCTCGCGCTTGATGAGCGCCTCAAGCATGGGAATTCCGGCCGTGCCGGAGGGCTCACCGTCATCGGAGGACCGTTGGATCATACGGTCCGGGCCGATGACGAAGGCGGAGCAATGGTGCCGGGCATCGTGGAATTCCCGGCGGAGATCGGTCACCAGGGACCGGGCAGTGTCCTCATCCGGCGAACGGCGGAGCACTGTAATGAAACGGGAGCGGCGGATCTCGAGTTCGTGGCGGAAATCGGACCCGGCCGCCAGGGTTGTGTAGCTGGTTGCTCGGCTGTCGTCCTGGATTTCCACCGCTTCAGTCTAGTGTGGAGGGGTGCTGAAGATCGGGTTGACGGGCGGTATCGCCTCAGGGAAGTCGTTGGTGGCGTCGCGGTTGCGCGAATTGGGAGCAGTACTCATCGACGCCGATGTCCTCGCGCGGCAAGTGGTGGAACCCGGCACGCCCGGTCTGGCCCAGGTGGCCGAAGCCTTCGGTCCGGACGTGATCCGGAGCGACGGCACCCTTGACCGCCCCGCGCTGGGCGCGATTGTGTTCCAGGACCCGTCCAGGAGGGAGGTGCTTAACGGCATCATCCACCCCTTGGTCCGTGCTGCCGCAGCGGAGATGCTGGCCGGCGTGCCCCAGGGGGGCATCGTGGTGCAGGACATCCCCCTGCTTGTTGAGACCCGGCAGGGGAGTGCCTTCCACCTGGTCGTCGTGGTGGACGCGCCGGAGGACCTCAGGGTGCAGCGCATGGTCGATGACCGGGCGATGACCCCCGAGGACGCCCGCTCCCGGATGGCTGCGCAGGCCAGCCGTGATGATCGGCTGGCGGCTGCCGACGTCGTCCTCGACAACGCCGGCAGCCGGGAAGAGCTGCTCACCAAAGTCGATTCACTCTGGAACGAACGGCTCGTGCCCTTCGCCGCCCATCTCACCCAGGGGACACGTGCCCCCCGCACTGCCGGACCCGTCGTTGCAGCGCCTCAATCCGACTGGAGCGCGGCTGCGGCCCGCCTTATCGGCCGCATCACGGCAGCCGTACCGGATGCCCTTGCCGTCGACCACGTTGGATCCACCGCTGTACCCGGGCTGCCTGCGAAGGATGTCCTGGACCTGCAGCTTGCGGTGAAGGATCTGCAGACGGCAGACCGCATCGCACCGCTCCTTGCCGCCGTCGGATTTCCAGCCGTTCCAGGCGTTACAGGTGATACTCCCAAACCGTCCCATCCCGACCCCGCCGACTGGCAAAAGCGGTTCCACGCGAATGCCGACCCCGGACGGCCGGTCAACCTCCACGTCCGTGTCGCAGGCTCACCGGGGTGGCGCTACGCGCTCATGTTCCGCGACTGGCTCAGGGCGGATCCCGAGGGGCGCGCCCTTTACGAAGCCCACAAACTCAAGCTCGCTGACGAGTACGCCGGGGATTCAGGCACGGACGGGTACGCGGAAGCGAAGGAACCATGGTTCACTGACGTAGCCTGGCCCCTGATGGAGCAGTGGGCCACCCGGACCGGTTGGCTTCCGGAGACGTATTCCCACCAGCCTGCGCAGAGCTCAATGTGACGGTTCTCCCTTGGCTGAAGATGCCTATTCCGGACAGCGGGTGTCCGCAGGCGGGGGTAGATTGATTTCATGAGCCTTGCCCAGGAAATCAACCGCGTCGTCGCACCGTTTGAAGTAGTCAGTGAGTATAAGCCTGCCGGCGATCAACCGGCGGCGATTGCCGAGCTCACGGAGCGCATCAACAACGGTGAGAAGGATGTTGTCCTCCTGGGCGCCACCGGTACCGGCAAGAGCGCCACCACTGCCTGGCTCATCGAGAAGGTACAGCGGCCCACGCTGGTCCTCGTCCAGAACAAGACGCTGGCAGCACAGTTGGCCAACGAGTTCCGCGAGCTCCTGCCCAACAACGCGGTGGAGTACTTCGTTTCCTACTACGACTACTACCAGCCTGAGGCCTACGTAGCGCAGACGGATACCTTCATCGAAAAGGACTCCTCCATTAACGAGGAAGTTGAAAGGCTCCGCCACTCGGCCACCAACGCGCTGCTGACCCGCAGGGACGTGATCGTGGTTGCCACGGTTTCCTGCATTTACGGCTTGGGTACCCCCGAGGAATACATTGCGGGCATGGTCACGCTGCGCAAGGGCGCTGAGATGAACCGCGACCATCTCCTGCGCAAGTTCGTCTCGATGCAGTACACACGGAATGACATGGACTTCCACCGCGGAACTTTCCGGGTTCGCGGCGACACCGTGGAGATCATTCCCATGTACGAGGAACTGGCCCTGCGGATCGAATTCTTCGGCGACGAGATCGAGAACATCCAGACCCTCCACCCGCTCACCGGTGAGGTTATTCGCGACGAGGAGGAAATGTATGTCTTCCCTGCCTCGCACTACGTTGCCGGTCCCGAGCGGATGTCCCGGGCCATCAAGAGGATCGAAGACGAACTCGCCGACCGCCTGAAGGTCCTTGAAAGCCAAAACAAGCTTGTTGAGGCCCAGAGGCTCCGGATGCGGACCACCTACGACCTCGAAATGATGCAGCAGATGGGCTTCTGCAACGGCATCGAAAACTATTCCGCGCACATTGATGGCCGTGAACCGGGCACCGCTCCGCACTGCTTGCTGGACTACTTCCCGGATGACTTCCTCCTGGTGGTTGATGAGTCCCACGTGACCATCCCCCAGATCGGCGCCATGTACGAGGGCGACATGTCCCGTAAGCGCAACCTGGTGGACTTTGGTTTCCGTTTGCCTTCGGCCATGGACAACCGGCCGCTGAAGTGGGACGAGTTCCTCGAACGCATCGGCCAGACCGTCTACCTGTCAGCAACGCCGGGCAAGTACGAGCTCGGCAAGGCGGATGGGTACGTCCAGCAGATCATCCGGCCTACGGGCCTGGTGGACCCCGAGGTGGTGGTCAAACCGACCAAGGGCCAGATTGACGATCTCCTGGACGAGATCAGGCTTCGAACCGCCAAGGACGAGCGCGTCCTGGTGACCACGCTCACCAAGAGGATGGCCGAGGACCTGACGGACTACCTCATGGGCCACGGCGTCAAAGTGGAGTACCTGCACTCGGACGTCGATACCCTGCGCCGCGTGGAATTGCTGCGCGAGCTGAGGATGGGTGTCTTCGATGTCCTGGTGGGCATCAACCTCCTCCGCGAAGGCCTGGACCTGCCGGAAGTGTCGCTGGTGAGCATCCTCGACGCGGACAAGGAAGGCTTCCTGCGGTCCTCCACCTCCCTGATCCAGACCATCGGCCGTGCGGCACGTAACGTCTCGGGCCAGGTGCACATGTATGCGGACAAGATCACTGATTCGATGGCACAGGCCATCGATGAGACAAACCGCCGCAGGGCCATCCAGGTGAAATACAACAAGGATCACGGCATCGATCCACAGCCGCTCCGCAAGAGGATCGCGGATATCACCGACCAGCTGGCCAAGGAAGACGCCGACACCCAGGAGCTGCTGAACAACAACAGGCTCGCCAAGGGTGGCAAGCGGGGCAAGTCCTCGACGAAGGCTGCCGCCACCGTCCGCCAGGACGGTCTTGCGGCAGCGCCTGCCGAGGACCTGGTGGGGCTGATCGAACAGCTCACGGAACAAATGCACGGTGCCGCTGCGGAGCTTCAGTTCGAAGTCGCAGCCCGGATCCGGGACGAAGTCAAGGAGTTGAAGCGCGAGTTACGCCAGATGCAGTCGGCCGGCCACGCCTAGGGTAAAGTTGGCTCAACGTAGGGGAGTATCCCAAGCGCTACGTCCGTCAACACGCAAGGCACAGATGCCTCGCCGGGCCTAGCGGGCCGCCACATCGCGCCTTGGAGCGCATCGGCAGGCCGGAGAGACTTACACCATTTTCCCGTACCCTGCGAAAGGCCTTCTTTAATGGAGCTCCCTGTCTGGTTCGAGGTCGGCTCGTTCGTCGCCCTCGGAATCATCTTGGCCATAGACCTGCTTTTGGTGGTCAAGCGTCCCCACGAACCGTCCATGAAGGAAGCTGGCCTGTGGGTCGCCTTCTACGTGGCTTTGGCTTTGGTCTTTGCCGGTGCCATGTTCTACTTCACCGGCCCCGAATACGGCGGCCAGTTCGTAGCAGGTTGGGTCACTGAGTACAGTCTCAGCATTGACAACCTCTTCGTGTTCATCATCATCATGGCCAGGTTCTCCGTACCCAGGAAGTACCAGCAGGAAGTACTGATGGTGGGCATCATCATCGCGCTTGTCCTGCGGGGTATCTTCATTGCCTTGGGCGCCGTGGTCATCGAACAGTTCAGCTGGGTCTTCTACATCTTTGGCGCATTCCTTCTCTGGACGGCCTGGAAGCAAGCGACGGATTCCGGCGAGGATGAAGAGGACGTCGAGAACCCGCTGATTGCCCGCCTCCGCAAGGTCCTGCCGATGTCCGAGAAGTTCGACGGCGGCAAACTCCGGACCACCGTGGACGGCAAGAAGGTCTTCACGCCCATGCTGATCGTGTTCATCACGATCGGCATGACGGACCTGCTGTTTGCCGTCGATTCGATTCCGGCAATCTTCGGCCTGACGCAGAGCGCCTTCATCGTGTTTACCGCCAACATCTTCGCCCTGATGGGCCTGCGCCAGTTGTACTTCCTGCTCGGCGGCCTGATGACCCGCCTGGTCTACCTGAAGCACGCTTTGTCTGTGATTCTCGCTTTCATCGGCGTCAAGCTTGTCCTGCACGCCATGCACGTCAACGAGCTTCCCTTCATCAATGGCGGCCGGCACATCGAGTGGGCTCCGGAGATTCCGACCTTCGTTTCCCTGGCCGTGATCGTCGGAACCATCGTCGTCGCTGTCGTCGCCAGCCTGCTCAGCCCGGCGGCACGGCGGGCCAAGATCGACGCCCGGTTGGAAGAGGATGCAAAGAAGTCCATGAGCCAAGCCGACTAGGCATGGCTTGGCTGTAGTCTCTTGGGGTGACTACCACTTCATCAACGGCGCTGGATCCGCAACGGGTCCAGCGCCGTTCTGTTGCCCTGCTCAGCGGTGCCCAGCTCTTGAGCGGCATCGGAAACGGCGCCACCTTGTCCATCGGCTCCCTGCTGGCCGTCGACCTTTCAGGCTCGCAAGTCTGGGCCGGGTCCGTCACCACCATCCTCACCCTTTCAGCCGCTGTGTTCGCCTTGCCACTTGCCAGGCTCGCAGAGCAGCGGGGGAGAAGGACGGGGTTGGTCACCGGCCTGGTTGCTGCACTGGCCGGTGCGCTGCTGATGATGGCTTCAGTGGTGGCGGGATCGTTCCTGCTGCTCCTTCTGGGCGGGGCTTTCCTCGGCCTCGGCACCGCCGCCAACCTCCAGGCCAGGTTTGCCGCCGTCGATCTTGCGGACGCAGCGCATCGCGGAAGGTCGCTCTCCACGGTGGTGTGGGCAATTACCATCGGTGCAGTGGCCGGGCCCAACCTCATCCAGCCCGGCGCAGTGGTGGGAACAGCGCTGGGGATGCCACCAATTGCCGGCCCTTTCGTCTTCTCCGCAGCGGGCTTGTTCCTCGCGGCCGCGCTGCTCTTCTTTGGCCTCAGGCCGGACCCGCTTCTCCTTTCCCGCCGCCTGGCCTCGGAAGGGTCAAAAAGCGCCCTTCCCCCGGCCCGGGGTACAGTCCGTTCGGGATTGGCCGCAATCCGCGCGTCGCGACCGGCGCTTTTGGCACTGGCCGCAGTGGTTACTGCCCACGGCGTCATGGTCGCCGTCATGTCCATGACGCCCCTGCACCTGCAGCAACTCATCGCCGGAACCTCGACTGCGTCCGGGCACCAGCACGCCCCGGTGAGCGACAGCACCGACGCCCTGGTAGTGATCGGGTTGACTATTTCCCTCCACATTGCCGGTATGTTCGCGTTGTCCCCGGTCTGGGGTTGGCTTACTGACAAAGCGGGCCGCTACGCGAGCATCATCGCGGGACACGGGCTGCTGCTCGTCGCCGTCGTCGTCGCCGGATTCGGCCAGCATGAGCCGTCGCTGGTGACCGTAGGCCTGATCCTGCTGGGGCTTGGCTGGTCAGGTGCCACGATCGCAGGCTCCACGCTCCTTGCCGAAAGCGTCCCGGAAAGCCAACGGGTAACCGTTCAGGGTGTCTCTGACACTCTCATGGGCGCTGCCGGGGCTTTGGGCGGCGCCACGTCAGGCTTGGTCCTGGCCTCGGCCGGATATCAAGGCCTCAACACAGCCGGGGGCGTGCTGGCCGCAGCGGTGCTCGCATTCGCGGTCACCGCTGCGACCCGTCGGAAGTCGCCCGCCTCCGCCTAAATAGAGCAACCCCGCGGCTTATCAACTGCCGGGACGGACCAGCCCCAACAGGCGCCGGAAAATGCCTTCGCCGTCCTCGCCGATACCGTCGTGGTGGAAGGCATCGGTCACCCAAGGTTGGAGGCCCCGTACAGCCGAGGCAGTCTCCATGGATAAGGCATGGTCCACGTAGATATCGTCCTGATACACCGCGGCAGCTACAGGAACAGTGTTCGTCGCGAGCCTCTGCACGTCATAGAGGGGACCCCAGTCCGCCTTGCTGGCAAGCAACTCCGCGACCGGTTGGAAAGGCACAAGTGCAGGATCCTGCACGAAGTACCAGGGGTAGACCATTTCGCCGGTGAGAAGGGGTTCGTCCGCGGAGGGTTCGAACTCCGGGTACTCCTCCAGGACCCGCCAGGCTGCCCATTTGGTGGCCTCGCCCTGCGCGTAGATGGACTCGTGCAGTACGGCGTACAGCGGGTTGCCGGCACGGCTCACAAGCGAACGGACCTGCTCAAGGAACGCTTCGGACAGACGGGGTCCCGTGGCTGTTTCGATGAACGCGTCCTCCAGGAGGTAATGCAGGGCATCTACCCGCGTGTTGCCACCGAGGAATGAGCCCACCATCTGGAATCTTTCCGGGGTGAGCCGCTCGCCGCTGGCCAGGTGCTCTGGCTGGTCGGCCAGATGGCGCATGATCCGGGTAATACGCCCGCGGTCTTCGGGATACCAGGCGAAATACTCGGCGTTCCGCGCGGCAACGCGATGGAAGGTAGCGCGGTACACCCGTTCGGCCGGCCCTTGGAGGGGCGCGAGGCCGCCGGTGATAAGGACCTCACGAAGTCCCTCCGGAGCGAAGGACAGGTACGTGAGTGCGCAGAATCCGCCGAAGCTTTGGCCCATCACCGTCCAAGGTTCCGCCCCGAGGATCCGGCGAATCATCTCGGCATCGGCCACGATCGAGTCAGCCCGGAAGTGCGCCAGGTACTCGGCCTGCCGCTCTGCGTCTCCGCGACGTGCCAACGATTGGAATTCAATGGGCGTGGACAGGCCGGTACCGCGCTGGTCCAGCATCAGGATGCGAAAATCCTTGGCCGCAGCCTTCATCCAGCCGGACAGAGAGGTTACCCGGTTGCCGCGTCCGCCCGGTCCACCCTGAAGGTACAACAGCCAGGGCAAGCGTGCCGCGTCCTCCGCCGAGTGTTCCGTGGAGGTGTACTCGCGGGCGAAGACCGTGATGGACTCTTCGCCAGCGATTGCCTCGCGGCCGTTATGGCCCGCCCAAGCCTCCACCGGGCCATGGTCAAGGGGCACCGTGAAGAAGTGTTCCACGGTGCGGAGGCCCCGGAACTCGTGCCTTGCGCGGATGCTGTGCAGTTCAGCCACGCGCCAACGCCCTGTCCGGCGCCCCGGCTGCCGATCCGAAAGTTAGAAGGGCTTCGCCCGTCAGGCGGAACGTGGACCACTCCTCCATGGGCAGCGCGCCCAGGTTCTTGTAGAACTTGATGGACGGTTCATTCCAATCCAGGACGCTCCACTCCACGCGTGCGTATCCGCGTTCGACGGCGGTTGCGGCCAGGTGCTGCAGCAGCGCCTTTCCGTGGCCCTCGCCACGGGCTTCGGGCCGGACATAGAGGTCCTCGAGATAGATGCCGTGGACGCCCTCCCACGTCGAATAATTCAAGAACCACAGGGCAAATCCCTGGACCTCGCCGGCCGCGTTCTCTGCCATGTTTGCGAACACCCGGGGGTTGTCCCCGAAGAGGACCTCGGTGAGTCTTTCGGGCGTGTTCTTGACGGCGTCCGGTTCTTTTTCGTAGATGGCGAGGTCATGGATCATGCCAAGGATCGCGGGGACATCATCAGCGGTTGCGGGGCGGATTACACTCATGGTTCCGAGCTTACTAGCGCCCGGCCCCGGGTGCCTGATGCCGCAAAGCTCAGGCCCTGCCCCACAAGAGCTGTGACGAGCCATAGGCCACAGGCGCGCGGGTGTAACTGACAGGAACACCGTCGGCCAGCAGCGGCGGGCCTACGAACCTGAGATGGCCGTGGACGCTCTCCATCCCGTGGTATCCAGGTTCCGGCAGGGACGCCGGCAGTGACTCCGGCTCGTGGCCGCTACCCGGGGCCGGAAGGAGTCCGGCCCCGAAAAGCTCCTCAGCGGTGCGGACCAGCGACATCGTGGCCACACCGCCCCGGCCCGTGCGGGTCCGTTCGGCAAGCAATCCCAGAATGGCCGCTGCCAGGCCGTAGCCCGTTGCGTGGTCCAGCGCCTGGACCGGAAGCGCACCCGGCCGCCATCCGGCGTCGCCGTCGCTTCCGTAGTCAGTAGCGATGCCACAGGCGGCTTGGACAATACTGTCGAAACCCCGGCGTTCCTGCCACGGACCGGTACCCCAGGCGTTGAGCGTCGCCACCACAAGTCCACCATTGTCGCGTGCCAGATCCACCATTCCCAGTCCGAAGCGCTCCAGACTTCCGGATCGGTAGCCTGTGACCACGACGTCGGCCCGTGCCACCACAGCGCGCACCTCGTCCAGAACCGAAGGCACCGAGAAGTCCGCCACGACGCTTCGTTTGTCGAATCCGCAATCGATGAACGCATCGGGAAGTTCGGGAAGTCCGGGCGGGTCGATCCGGAGGACGTCCGCCCCCAGTGCGGCGAGGAGCCGGGTGGCCGTTGGTCCCGCTATGACCCGTGTCAGGTCGAGGACCCTCAAGCCCTTCAAGGGACGGGCAGCATCGCGGCCCGGGACCCAGCGGCGTGCCCCTGATGATCCCCCGGACTCCCTCAGCGCGATCCAGGGACCGCGGCTTGCCGCTTGGTGCATGGGGGAGCGTGTCCATTCCGCTCTGGTTCGAACAGCCGCGGCAACGCCGCCTTTGGCGGTGATCACTGATTCCGCTTCCGACGCTGTCAGCTCCCTCAAGGCGGGGCCGACGTCGTCGGTTGAGGAAACGCCAAGGGCCTGCAAAAGCCTGGCCGCGTGGTGCGGGTAGTTGGCATGCAACCGGACCCAACCGTCCGACGTCGGACGGAAGCCGGAGAGGGGCGCGAAACCTTCCGGCTGCTTTCCGGCGATCCGCAAGTGCCGCAGCGAGTCAAAGGCGGCTGCGGTCCCCGCTGACGTGACCGAAAAGGCCGACGTTCCTGTCAAGGCGTTGAGGGCAGTCGCCGCAGCCTGGACCGACCCAATGGCGAGGCCCTCCACATCCAAGGGTCCGCGCCACCACAGGCGCGGCCCGGACCATTCCGCAACAGGGACGTCCTTGACGGCCGCCAGTGTGCGGAGGCTGTCGGCCAGGTTGGGAACAGGATGCATTCGCGCCTCTTCGCTACGACCCGCTACAAGCGGCCAACGTCGGTCACGCGGACCACGGCGGTTCCCGTTTCATCGGAGGCCTGGAGGTCGACTTCCGCCGAGATGCCCCAGTCGTGGTTGCGGGCGGGGTCATCAAAGATTTGGCGGACGAGCCACTTTCCGGGTTCCTCGGTGATGATCAGCAACCCGGGTCCGCGGGCATCGGGGCCTGTTCCAATGTCGTCGTGTTCGTCGAAGTAGTCGTCCAGGACTTCTTCCCAGCGATCGGCGTCCCAACCGGCCTCGCCGTCGAGTTCGCCCAAGGCGGCCGAGTCTTCGTCAGCAAACAGCTCCACCCTGCGGAACATCTCATTGCGCACCATCACCCGGAAAGCCCTGGCGTTGGATGACAACGACGGCGGAGGCGGCGGGGGAGCATCATGCGGCGTCGGAGCCAGCCCGGCAGTCAGTTCCTCCCATTCGTCAAGAAGACTCGAGTCCACCTGGCGGACCAGTTCTCCCAACCACGCGATGAGGTCTTCGAGGTCCTCCCGCAGCACGTCCTGGGGTACGGTCTGCCGGAGGGCCCGGAAGCCGTCGGCGAGGTAGCGCAGGACGATCCCTTCGGAACGTGCCAGGCCATAAAACTGGACGAACTCGCCGAAATTCATGGCGCGCTCGTACATATCGCGAATGACCGACTTGGGCGCCAGCTCGAAGTCGCCTACCCACGGTGCCGCCTTGCGGTAGACCTCAAAGGCCTCGCCCAAAATTCCGGCAAGGGGCATCTGGTACGTGACTTCCTCCAGCATGGCCATGCGTTGGTCGTACTCGATGCCGTCCGCCTTCATGGCTGCGACGGCCTCGCCGCGGGCCTTCTTCTGCTGGGCAGAAAGGATCTGGCGCGGCTTCTCAAGCGTGGCCTCTATGACCGAGACGACGTCCAAGGCGTACGACGGCGACTCCGGATCGAGCAGCTCCAAGGCAGCCAGTGCGAAGGGGGAGAGTGGCTGGTTGAGGGCAAAGTTGGCCTGCAGGTGGACCGTCAGCCGCACGGAACGGCCCTCAGCGTCCTGTTCCTCCGGAGGAACGCGCTCAACGACACCTGCCGCCAGCAGTTCGCGGTAGATACCCAAAGCCTTCTTCATGAGCTTGAGCTGGGATGCCCTGGTTTCATGGTTTTCCGTCAGCAACCGGCGCGTGGCCAGGAAGGGGTCGCCCGGCCGTTCCAGCAGGTTCAACAGCATTGCGTGGGTGACGGTAAAGCTCGAGCTCAGCGGTTCCGGCGTCGATTCCACCAGTTTGTTGAATGTCGGTTCTCCCCAGGAGACAAAACCCTCAGGCGGCTTCTTCTTCACCACTTGGCGGAGCTTCTTCTGGTCGTTGCCGAACTTCGCGGCCGCCTTGGCCATGGCCTTTGTGTTCTCGACAACGTGTTCCGGAGCCTGCACCACCACTGTCCCGGCGGTGTCGTACCCGGCCCGGCCCGCACGGCCGGCAATCTGGTGGAACTCGCGGGAGTTAAGCAGCCTGGTGCGAACGCCGTCGTACTTGCTCAAAGCGGTGAGCAGCACCGTGCGGATAGGGACGTTGATGCCGACGCCCAGGGTGTCCGTGCCGCAGATGACTTTCAAGAGTCCGGCCTGGGCCAACTGCTCCACGAGCCGGCGGTACTTGGGAAGCATTCCCGCGTGGTGCACCCCTATGCCGTGGCGGACAAGGCGGTTCAAGGTCTTCCCGAAACCGGCCGCAAACCGGAAGTTCGCGATCAGCTCGGCGATGCGGTCCTTTTCTTCGCGGCTGCACATGTTGATGCTCATCAGGTTCTGCGCGCGCTCGATCGCTTCCGCCTGGCTGAAGTGGACCACATAGACCGGGACCTGTTTGGTGGAGAGCATCTCCTCCAGGGTCTCGTGGACGGGGGTGACGTGGTAGTAATAATGCAGCGGGATGGGCCGCTCCGCCGAGCTCACGGTGGTGGTGGGCCGCTCGGTCAACTCCGTCAGGCCGCGCTCGAACCGGGTGACGTCGCCCAAGGTGGCGGACATCAGGAGGAACTGTGCCTGCGGCAGTTCCAGCAACGGCACCTGCCACGCCCAGCCGCGTTGCGGGTCGGAGTAGAAGTGGAACTCGTCCATTACCACTGAGCCCAGTTCCGCACCCGCCCCCTCACGCAGCGCGGTGTTGGCCAGGATTTCGGCCGTGCAGCAGATAATGGGAGCATCCTGGTTGACCCCGGAATCGCCCGTGATCATGCCGACGTTCTCCGCGCCGAAAATCTCACAGAGGGCAAAGAACTTCTCGGAGACCAGCGCTTTGATGGGTGCGGTGTAGTAGCTTCGTTGGCCCCGGGCCATGGCCTCGAAGTGGGCCGCGATCGCCACCAGCGACTTTCCTGAACCCGTGGGCGTCGCCAGGATGACGTTGTTGCCTGCGGCGAGTTCCATGATGGCCTCGTCCTGCGCGGGATAGAGCTGCAACCCGCGGCTCTCCGTCCATTCGACAAACCGCGTGTAGATTTCGTCAGGGTCGAGGGGCCCGGCGCCCGTGGAAGCTGGAAGCTGCTCTGGAAGTTTCATTGGTTTCCAGCTTAGTGCCCTAACGCACTAGGCTCGCTCAGGTCAGCAGTACCGGTCCGGAGCTTGCCTGAAGGGTTGTCGAATGAAGTGGGATCCCAGTAAATACGTCCAGTTCGGTGACTATCGTGACCGTCCCTTCCATGACCTCGTTGCCCGGATCCGGGCCGATGACCCCACCCGGGTGGTGGACCTTGGATGCGGGCCCGGCAACCTTACCGCCACCTTGGGAATGCGTTGGCCGGAAGCACGGGTCACGGGGATCGATTCCTCTGCCGAAATGCTGTCCAAAGCTGCCGCGCTGGCCGAGCCCGGCCGGCTCAGCTTCCAGCACGGTGACATCGCCGACTGGCAGCCACAGCCGGACGTGGACGTCGTCGTCACCAATGCAGCACTCCAATGGGTCCCCGGCCATCAGGAAATGCTGGCCTCCTGGTTGCGGGCTTTGCAGCCAGGGGCCTGGTTTGCCTTGCAGGTCCCCGGCAATTTCACCTCGCCGTCACACACCCTGATGCGTGAACTCGCCAACTCGCCCGCCTGGGCGCCGCGCCTGGCCGGAGTACTGCGGCACGACGCCGTCGGCAGCGCTGCTGATTACCTGAACATCATGCTCGACGCCGGTTGCACGGCTGACGCTTGGGAAACGACCTACCTGCAGGTGCTCCCGGGCCAGGACCCTGTCCTTGATTGGGTACGGGGCACTGGACTCCGGCCGGTACTGGCAGCCCTGTCTCCGGCCGAGGGGGCCGAATTCGAGCACGAATACGCCGCTATGCTGCGTCAGGCCTACCCTTCATCGAGGCACGGCACTGTGTTTCCGTTCAGGCGGATTTTCGCCGTGGCACAGAGGAATCCGTGACAGGCAACAGCGCTGTACGCTTTCCCGCGAGCCGTCACGGCTTGTCCCGGCACTTCGACGCTGGTCTAATTCTCGGCATGGAGCAAGGACGTTTCGCTGATCAAGGCACCGCCGCCCAGGTGCCGCCCTGCCGGTGCCCGCAATGACCGGGAACGGTGATTTCCCTGGAAACTGGCGTCCGAACACCAACAGCGGAGTTGCCCTGTTCGAGCAGTTGAGGCTGCGAATCATCGAACTGGCCGACTCCGGCGTTTTGGCCGTGGGTGCCAAGCTTCCCCCGGTGCGGAACCTTGCCGGGGTCCTCGATGTTGCGCCCCACACTGTTGCCCGGGCCTACAAGGAACTCGAAGCCGCCGGCGTCGTTGCCACCAGGGGCCGCAACGGGACCGTGATCTGCGCCCGCGACGACCGGTGGGGCGCTTTGGCCGAAGTCGCCGCCCAATATGCGGCAGCAGCGAAGGCCCAAGGGGCATCGTTCGCGGAGGCGGTGCAGCTGCTGGCCGCAGCCTATGATGCCGATTGATACCGCCGGGTAGGGTGTGAGCAACGACATGGAAATTCGAAGACGTTTTCGACTAGCATTGTTGGGTGCCCAAAGCCTTAGCTGAAGATACAGCCGTCCATGACCTGAACACTGTTTCCGTCGCACCTGACGCCAAGCCCGTGCGCCCGGATCTGTCGCGCCTGGTGGTCAAGGGTGCGCGTGAGCACAACCTCCGCAATGTCGACCTCGATCTTCCCAGGGACGCGATGATCGTCTTCACCGGGCTCTCCGGATCCGGTAAGTCGTCCCTCGCCTTCGACACCATCTTTGCTGAGGGCCAGCGCCGCTACGTCGAGTCGCTGTCCGCCTATGCCCGCCAGTTCCTGGGACAGGTGGATAAGCCCGACGTCGACTTCATCGAAGGCCTCTCGCCCGCGGTCTCCATCGACCAGAAGTCCACCAGCAAGAACCCGCGCTCAACCGTTGGCACCATCACCGAGATTTACGACTACATGCGCCTCTTGTGGGCCCGTGTGGGACGTCCGCACTGCCCGGTCTGTGGTGAGCCCATCACGCGGCAGACTCCGCAGCAGATTGTCGATCAGCTGCTCGAACTCGACAAGGGCACGCGCTTCCAGGTCCTCGCTCCGGTGGTCCGCGGCCGCAAGGGCGAATTCGTGGACCTCTTCAAGGAGCTCACGGCCAAGGGCTATTCCCGTGCCCGGGTGGATGGTGAACTGGTCCAGCTCAGTGAAGCTCCCAAGCTGGGAAAGCAGTTCAAGCACACCATTGAGGTTGTGGTGGACCGCTTGGTGGTCAAGGAAGATATTGGCCAGCGCCTCACCGACTCCGTAGAAACCGCCCTGGGCTTGGCCGAGGGCCGCGTACTGGTCGAGTTCGTTGACCTCGACGCCAAGGACCCCGCACGGATTCGTGCTTTCTCCGAGAACCTGGCATGCCCCAACGAGCATCCGCTGGCTATTGACGAGATCGAACCCCGCTCCTTCTCCTTCAACAACCCTTTCGGCGCCTGTTCTGCCTGCAGCGGCATCGGTACCAAGCTTGAGGTGGACGAGGAACTGATCGTTCCCAACCCGGAACTCTCCTTGGCCGAGGGCGCCATTGCACCGTGGTCGATGGGCAGCGCTACCACGGAATACTGGAACCGGCTCCTGGAAGGCCTTGCCTCGGAGCTCGGCTTCTCCATGAATACGGCCTGGGAAAAACTGCCGAAGGACGTCCGCAACACGGTCTTGCACGGCAAGGACCACAAAGTGGTTGTGCAGTACCGGAACCGCTTTGGCCGTGAGCGCAAGTACAGCACCGGCTTCGAGGGCGCCATCCAGTATGTGCACCGCAAGCACGGCGAGACGGACTCCGATTGGGCGCGGGACCGGTACGAAGAGTACATGCGCCAGATTCCCTGCCCCGAGTGCAATGGTGCCCGCCTCAACCCGGCATCCCTCTCGGTGCTCATCAACGGCAAATCCATCGCCGAAGTCGCTGCGCTGCCCATGCGGGAGTGCGCTTCCTTCCTCGGCAACCTGACGCTCACCGGTCGTGAAGCGCAGATTGCACACCAGGTCCTCAAGGAGATCCAGGCCCGCCTGACGTTCCTCCTGGACGTCGGCTTGGAGTACCTGAACCTGGAGCGCCCGTCCGGCACCTTGTCCGGCGGAGAGGCCCAGCGTATCCGCCTGGCCACGCAGATCGGTTCGGGATTGGTGGGCGTCCTCTACGTACTGGATGAGCCTTCCATCGGCCTCCACCAGCGCGACAACAGGCGCCTCATTGAGACCTTGACCCGGCTGCGGGACCTGGGCAACACCCTCATTGTGGTGGAACACGATGAAGACACCATCCATGAGGCCGACTGGGTAGTGGACATCGGACCGG
This sequence comes from Paenarthrobacter sp. PAE-2, assembly GCF_026013155.1. Classification (NCBI taxonomy): domain Bacteria; kingdom Bacillati; phylum Actinomycetota; class Actinomycetes; order Micrococcales; family Micrococcaceae; genus Paenarthrobacter; species Paenarthrobacter sp. PAE-2. The sequence continues at coordinate 30,265 of NZ_JAPDNV010000031.1, forward strand.
GCGCAGGTGAGCACGGTGGCCAGGTGGTCCACTCGGGCACCTACAAGGAACTGTTGGCGAACACGGAATCCCTGACCGGTGATTACCTGTCCGGGCGCCGGAAGATCGACGTCCCCGCCAAGCGCCGCAAGTACGACAAGAAGCGTGAGCTGAAGGTCGTTGGGGCACGCGAAAACAACCTGAACAACGTGGACGCGACCTTCCCGCTGGGCCTGTTTACTGCCGTGACGGGCGTCAGCGGCTCCGGAAAGTCCACCCTGGTCAACGAGATCCTTTACAAGGTCCTCGCCAACAAGCTCAACGGTGCCAAGCAGGTAGCCGGAAGGCACCGGACAGTGAACGGCCTGGAGCACCTGGACAAGGTGGTCCACGTCGACCAGAGCCCCATCGGCCGGACCCCCCGGTCCAACCCGGCAACCTACACCGGGGTCTTTGACAACATCCGGAAGCTCTTCGCGGAAACAACGGAAGCCAAGGTTCGTGGCTACCTGCCCGGACGGTTCTCCTTCAACGTCAAGGGCGGCCGCTGCGAAGCCTGCTCCGGAGACGGCACGTTGAAGATCGAAATGAACTTCCTGCCGGACGTGTATGTGCCCTGCGAGGTCTGCCATGGTGCCCGCTACAACCGGGAAACGCTGGAAGTGCACTACAAGGGCAAGACCATCGCCGATGTCCTCAACATGCCGATCGAGGAAGCTGCCGAGTTCTTTGCGGCGTTCACTCCGATCGCCCGGCATTTGAAGACCTTGGTGGACGTCGGCCTCGGGTATGTTCGCCTTGGCCAGCCGGCCACCACCTTGTCGGGCGGCGAAGCGCAACGCGTGAAGCTGGCAGCCGAGCTCCAGAAACGCTCCAACGGGCGCAGCATCTACGTGTTGGATGAACCCACCACCGGCCTGCACTTCGAGGACATCCGGAAGCTCCTCATGGTCCTTCAGGGCTTGGTGGACAAGGGCAATACGGTGATCACCATCGAACACAACCTGGACGTGATCAAGTCCGCCGACTGGATCGTTGACCTCGGTCCAAACGGTGGCTCCGGAGGCGGCCGGGTGGTGGCCACGGGCACGCCCGAGCAGGTGGCCAAGTCGACCGAGAGCCACACGGCAAAGTTCCTGGCCGAGATTCTCGGTTAACGACCCTTTACTGCGGTCGAAGTATTCCCGTAGCGGCATGCGAGTTTCAGGCATGCCGCTACGTGTGGGAAACTAAGCCGGTGACTCATACCAAGGTGCCCGTAATTTTCGATCTGGACGGCACCCTTGTCGATCCAGCAGGCGGTATCACGGGAGGCATCTCGACTGCCCTGCGGGAAATGGGACTACCGGTTCCGGACCAGGCCGTGCTGAATTCGATGGTCGGACCCAAGCTCAGCGACGCGTTGCTGAATCTTGCGCAGGTGCCCGCGGCCCTGGTGGATGAGACCATCCATCGCTACCGGAGCCATTACCGGGAAACCGGAATTGCCCAGAGCAAGCTTTACCCCGGCATCTTCGATCTCTTGGAGTTCTACGCCGAGTCGGGCCGGCCTACCGCTGTGGCAACGCAGAAACCGCAAGGGATTGCGCGGCTGGTCCTTGAGCACCACAACATCGCAGACTTCTTCGTTGCCATTCACGGAGCTCCGGACGACGAATCACTCGGTACGAATGCCGCCCCCGGCAAGGTCGGCATCGTGGGGGCCGCGTTGGCCTCACTGCACAGCCAGCCGGCGGTCATGGTCGGCGACAGGCACCAGGATGTCGCCGGGGCCATGGCGAACGGTCTGGACTGCATTGGTGTCAGGTGGGGATTCGCTCCCGACGGCGAACTTGAGGAAGCCGGGGCTGTGGCCGTGGTGGCCACGACGCTGGAACTGCGAAGCAAAATTGAAGAACTTGATGCTGTCCGAGCGGCGGCCCTGAGCGAGGTACATAACGATGGCAGTATTTGATGCGATCCGGTGGACTACCCGTGGACTGATTTCCACCACATGCCGGCCAACGGTCATCGGCCTTGAGAATGTGCCCAAAGAAGGCCCCTTCATCGTCGCACCCAACCATCTTTCCTTCCTGGACAGCGTCATTGTCCAAGCGCTCATGCCTCGGCCGGTAGCTTTCTTCGCCAAAGCCGAATACTTCACCACCAAGGGCGTCAAGGGCGCCGTCATGAAGTCCTTCTTCGAAGCTGTGGGTTCCATCCCCGTGGAACGCGGCGAACAGGCAGCCAGCGTCCAGGCGTTGAAGACGCTGCTGGATATCCTCGAGGATGGCAAGGGCATTGGCATCTACCCTGAGGGAACCCGATCCCGGGACGGGATCCTGTACCGCGGACGGACCGGAGTGGGCTGGCTGGCGTTGACCACTGGCGCACCTGTCATTCCGGTGGGACTCATCGGCACTGAGAAGCTGCAGCCGGCAGGCAGGAACGCTGTGCGCCCCCAGCACTTCACCATGAAAGTGGGAGAACCGCTGTACTTCGAGAAGACCGGCCCCGACCATTCACTGCCGGCCCGGCGCGAAGTTACTGACCGCATCATGGATGCCATTGCGGCGCTCAGCGGGCAGGAGCGCTCCACCAGCTATAACCAGAGCAAGGCCGTGGAGTAGCCCGCCCGGGTACCCGCCATCCAGTGCGCCGCCCATCCTCTGCACTGACCATGCTGCACGGCGGCGGCGTATGCTGTCCGCCCCGATCACTAGACTTGAAACGTGGCACATCCAGCAAGTTACCGCCCTAAAACAGGCGAAATCCCCACCAACCCCGGCGTCTACCGCTTCCGCGACCCGCACGGCCGCGTCATTTACGTGGGCAAGGCAAAGAACCTCCGTTCCAGGCTGAATTCGTATTTCGCCAATCCGGCGGGCCTGCTGCCAAAGACGCACGCCATGGTGCACGCCGCGAGCAGCGTCGAATGGACGGTGGTGGGCAGCGAGCTGGAGTCGCTGCAACTCGAGTACACGTGGATCAAAGAGTTCAAGCCGCGCTTCAACGTGGTGTTCCGGGACGACAAAACGTACCCGTACCTCGCTGTGACCATGGGGGAGAAGTACCCCAGGGTCCAGGTCATGCGTGGCGAGAGGAAAAAGGGCACACGCTACTTTGGCCCGTACACCGCAGGCGCCATCCGCGAAACCATGGACACCCTGCTCCGGGTCTTCCCGGTCCGCAGTTGCAGCGCAGGCGTTTTCAAACGCGCCCAGGCCAGCGGCAGGCCGTGCCTCCTGGGGTACATCGACAAATGTGCCGCGCCGTGCGTGGGCCGGGTGAGCCCGGAGGAACACCGGGGCCTGGCCGAGGACTTTTGCTCCTTCATGGGCGGGGAAGCCAAGCGGTTCATCAACAAGCTCGAGAAGGACATGGCCGCCGCGGTTGCCGAGCTCGACTATGAGAGGGCAGCGCGCCTCCGGGACGACATCATCGCCCTTCGCAAGGTCTTTGAACGCAACGCAGTGGTCCTGTCCGAAGACACGGACGCCGATGTCTTCGCCCTGCACGATGACGAACTCGAAGCGTCCGTCCAGGTCTTCCACGTTCGTGGCGGACGGGTCCGCGGCCAGCGTGGCTGGGTGGTGGAGAAAGTGGAAGACGCCACCACTCCCGAGCTCATTGAGCACTTGCTCCAGCAGGTTTACGGCGAGGACAGCGAAGTCCAGGGCCGCATTCCGCGCGAGGTCCTGGTTCCTGAAATCCCGAGCAACCATGACGAACTTTCCGAATGGCTGGCCGGCCTGCGTGGCGCCAAGGTGGACATCCGGGTGCCGCAGCGGGGGGACAAGGCCGCCTTGATGTCCACCGTCAAGGAAAACGCGGAACAGGCCCTGAAGCTGCACAAGACCCGCCGGGCAGGGGACATCACGGTGCGTTCCCTCGCCCTGCAGGAACTCCAGGAAGCACTGGAACTGCCTGTTCCACTGCTTCGGATCGAATGCTTCGACATCTCCCACGTCCAGGGCACCAATGTGGTTGCATCCATGGTGGTGGTCGAGGACGGCCTGCCCAAGAAGTCCGACTACCGCAAGTTCTCCATTACCGGAGCGGCTGCCGCGGACGATACCGCGGCAATGCACGACGTCCTCACCCGCAGGTTCAGGCACTACCTCAACGACAAGGCCGAGCAGGTGCCCGTATCCGGTGAGATCGTCAACCCGCTCCAAAAGGCGGTGCCGGGCGCTACCGAAGAGTCGCCGTCGGACCCGTCCCAACCGGCGCCGAAAGCCAAGTTCGCTTACCCGCCCAACCTGGTGGTGGTGGACGGCGGACAGCCGCAGGTGAATGCCGCTGCGCGGGCCCTGGCCGAGCTGGGGATCGACGACGTCTACGTGGTGGGCCTGGCCAAACGGCTTGAAGAGGTGTGGCTGCCGGACAGTGATTTTCCGGTGATCCTTCCGCGCACGTCCCAAGGTCTCTACCTGCTGCAACGTATCCGCGATGAGGCGCACCGCTTCGCCATCACGTTCCACCGGCAAAAGCGCGGCAAGGCCATGACGGTCTCGGCCCTGGATGGTGTTCCCGGCCTGGGAGAAGCCAAGCGGAAGGCCCTCGTGGCGCATTTCGGGTCCTTGAAGAAGATCAAGGCCGCTTCCGTCGAAGAACTGACGTCGGCCAAGGGGATCGGGCCCGCCCTGGCTGCCGCTGTTGTCCAGCACCTCGGTTCCGCAGAGAATGCCGAGGACGCCGCACCGGCCATCAACATGACCACCGGCGAAATCCTGGAATCTTAGTTAGGGTAAGAACTTGACCGGTGGCCGCGTTCGCGATGCCGCCGGCGCATATGCCTGACTTCAACAGGCGCTTTGTGGGACACACCACTTTCAGGGAAACGGGGACGACGGATGGACGAGGCAACGGCAGGATCGGGCGCGGAGCAGGACGGGATGACCCCCGTCAAGCCGCCGGAGGCCGAACTGCTGGTGGTGACGGGCATGTCCGGGGCAGGCCGAAGCACCGCTTCGGACGCGCTGGAGGACCACGGCTGGTATGTGGTGGACAACCTTCCCCCGCAGATGCTGGGCACGCTCGCCGAAATCGTTTCCCATGCACCCAAATCGATCCCCAAACTGGCCGTCGTCGTCGATGTCCGGAGCAAGGACCTCTTCACGGACATCCAGACCGCCTTGGGTGCCCTGAGTGCCAGCGGCGTGACGTTCCGCGTCCTGTTCCTCGACGCCAGGGACGAAGTCCTGGTGCGCCGGTTCGAGCAGGGCCGCAGGCCGCATCCGCTGCAGGGCGGTGGACGCATCCTGGACGGCATAGGAGTGGAGCGTGAAGTCCTCCGGGAACTCAAGGAACACGCCGACATCGTCCTGGATACCAGCGACTATAACGTCCACGGCCTGGCTACGGCGATCACCGAACTGTTCAGCGACACCGGCCCGGTCACCCTCCGGCTGAACGTCATGAGCTTTGGCTTCAAGTACGGGCTACCCGTGGATGCGAACTTTGTTGCCGATGCCCGCTTCATCCCGAATCCGCATTGGGTTCCGCAATTGCGCCCGCATACGGGCCTGGACCAGGACGTCAGCGACTACGTGCTGGCAGCCGACGGTGTCCACGAGTTCGTCGACCGCTATGTCAGCGCCTTGGAGCCGGTACTTGACGGCTACCGCCAGGAGAACAAGCACTACGCCACGCTGGCCGTGGGCTGTACCGGCGGCAAGCACCGCTCGGTGGCTGTCGCCGTCGAGCTTTCCAAGCGGCTCGCGCAGTACCCGCGGGTGACCGTGACAACCACTCACCGAGACCTGGGTCGCGAGTAATGGGCGTCCTCACCGGCCCGCTGCCGCTGATCCCGCCCAAAGGCGTTCCCGGCAGCCAGCAGGACAAGACCCCCTCCGTCGTCGCCCTCGGTGGCGGCCATGGGCTGGCCGCCTCCCTGTCCGCCCTGCGCCTTCTGACCTCCGAGCTGACCGCGATCGTCACGGTAGCGGACGACGGCGGTTCTTCCGGGCGCCTGCGGGACGAGTACGGCGTCCTCCCGCCCGGGGACCTGCGGATGGCGCTCAGTGCGCTCTGTGATGACACCGATTGGGGCCGGACATGGCGCGATGTCATGCAGCACCGGTTCAACGCGGGAACGGCCAAAGGCGGCTCACTGGACAATCACGCCATGGGCAACCTGCTGATCGTGACGCTGTGGGAACTGCTGGGCGATACTGTGGCAGGCCTCAAGTGGGCCGGCGCGCTGCTGGGTGCCCGCGGACAGGTCCTGCCCATGTCCAGCGTGCCGCTGACCATCGAAGGGCAAGCCCGGGTGGAACTTCCCGGAGGCGGTCATGAGCTGCAGACCGTGCGGGGCCAGGCCAAATGCGCGGTAGCCGGAAAGCTCGAGGACGTCCGGCTCCTTCCGGAGGACGCACCGGCCTGCACCGAAGCGCTGACCGCCATTGAGCTGGCCGACTGGGTCATCCTGGGCCCCGGCTCCTGGTACACGTCGGTACTGCCGCACCTCCTGCTGCCCGAACTTCGCCAGGCATTGGGGGAGACAACCGCAAAACGCTGCCTCACCATGAATCTCGACGTCGAGACCAAGGAAACCTCAGGCATGACCGCCGCCGACCATTTGGATGTCCTGCGGCGCTACGCTCCGGAGTTCAGCGTGGACGTTGTCCTTGCCGACCCGGCCGCCGTGCAGGACCTCAATGCTTTCGAGAAGGCCGCCGGGATGATCGGGGCCGAAGTCGTCTTGGGTAGAGTAGGGGCGTCGAGACGCAGGCCTGTCCATGACCCACTGCTCCTGGCGGCGGCGTACCACGATATTTTTGGGAACAGTTAGGAATACATACGCGATGGCACTTACCGCGTCGGTCAAGGACGAACTGTCCCGGCTGGACATCAAGAAGTCCTCAGTCCGCAAGGCCGAAGTCTCGGCCATGCTCCGGTTCGCGGGCGGCCTGCACATTATTTCGGGCCGGATCGTCATCGAGGCCGAGGTGGACCTGGCTTCCACCGCCCGGCGGCTTCGGGCGGCCATTGCCGAAGTTTACGGCCACCAAAGCGAAATCATCGTCGTCTCCGGCGGTGGCCTCCGCCGCGGCAGCCGCTATGTCGTGCGCGTGGTCCGCGACGGTGAGGCGCTGGCCCGGCAAACCGGTCTCCTGGACGGCCGGGGCCGGCCTGTGCGGGGGCTGCCGTCGGTGGTCGTCAATGGTTCGGCGGCGGATGCGGAGGCCGTGTGGCGCGGGGCCTTCCTCGCCCACGGCTCGCTCACGGAACCGGGACGGTCCTCCTCCTTGGAGGTGACGTGCCCGGGTCCCGAGTCCGCATTGGCACTGGTTGGCGCAGCACGTCGCCTTGGCATCCAGGCCAAAGCACGGGAGGTACGGGGAGTTGACCGTGTGGTCATCCGCGACGGAGACACCATCGCCGCCTTGCTGACCCGCATGGGTGCCCACGATGCCCTGATGGTGTGGGAAGAGCGGCGCATGCGCAAGGAAGTGCGCGCCACGGCCAACAGGCTGGCCAACTTCGACGACGCCAACCTGCGCCGCTCCGCACAGGCCGCGGTCGCCGCCGGCGCCAGGGTGGACAGGGCCCTGGAGATCCTCGGCGACGACGTTCCCGAGCACCTGAAATACGCGGGGGAGCTGCGGGTTGCCCACAAGCAAGCAAGCCTGGACGAGTTGGGCCGGCTAGCCGATCCGCCCATGACCAAGGACGCGATCGCCGGCCGTATCCGGCGTTTGCTGGCTATGGCGGACAAGCGTGCGCTGGACTTGGGCATTCCGGGAACTGAGGCAAATGTGACTCCGGAAATGATGGACGAATAGCTGCCGCCCATAGAATCGGGAGGGTGCGGGGGAAATACTCCGGGGGCCAGTCGGGTTGTCGCCCGTAGACTCAACAGGAGGCTTCTCCGCCCAAGGGTTTCCGGCCGGTTCATCGGCCGGATGAACAGAACGAGAGTTACCAACCGGACTTCGGTCCACTACATTGGAGGATTTCGTGACAGAGTACGTCCTGCCCGAGCTCGGCTACGACTACGCAGCACTGGAGCCGCACATTTCGGCGAAGATCATGGAGCTGCACCACAGCAAGCACCATGCCGCCTACGTTGCCGGCGCCAACAACGCCCTCGCACAGCTGGCCGAAGCCCGCGAAAAGGGTGATTTCGCCAACATCAACCGCCTCTCCAAGGACCTTGCGTTCCACACCGGCGGCCACATCAACCACTCCGTGTTCTGGAACAACATCTCCCCGGACGGAGGCGACAAGCCCGAAGGCGAGCTCTCGGCAGCCATCGAGGATGCCTTCGGCTCCTTCGATGCCTTCCGCGCACAATTCACTGCTGCAGCACTTGCCCTGCAGGGCTCCGGCTGGGCCTTCCTTGCCTACGAGCCCATTGGCGGCAACCTCGTGATCGAGCAGCTCTACGATCAGCAGGGCAACGTTGCCGTGGGCACCACCCCGCTGCTCATGCTCGACATGTGGGAGCACGCTTTCTACCTGGACTACGTCAACGTCAAGGCTGACTACGTGAAGGCTTTCTGGAACATCGTCAACTGGGCAGACGTAGCCAAGCGCTTCGAAGCAGCCCGCGCCAACGCCACGGGGCTTATCGTTCTCTAGTTGGTGAGGCCGCGTTCATTGAGGTGTAACAAAAGTCACATTTCAGTGAAATAGGCCCAAATGCTGAAATGCCTGCCTCCGCAGTTGCGGGGGCAGGCTCAGTTAAACGTAAGATGGATCACGGAAGGCGGTTAGCCTTCAGCAACGTGGCTGGTCGCCCTCCGATCTGATAATCACCTCTGCCCAATGACGTGCGGGGTCTGTTGGTTGGACCCAAATCCAACTCACGAGGCGTGCTTGCAAGAGCACCAAGGAGATTGACAAACAGTGACCACCCGTATTGGTATCAACGGCTTCGGCCGCATCGGCCGTAACTACTTCCGCGCCGCGCTGGCACAGGGCGCAGACCTTGAGATCGTGGCAGTCAACGATCTCACCAACCCTGAGACCCTGGCGCACCTCCTGAAGTACGACTCCGTCGGAGGCCGTCTGACCCAGTCCGTGGAAGTTGTGGACGGCAACATCGTCGTTGACGGCAAGTCCATCAAGGTTCTGGCAGAGCGTGATCCCGCCAACCTTCCCTGGGCCGACCTCGGCGTTGACATCGTCATCGAGTCCACAGGCTTCTTCACCGCAGCTTCGGCAGCGCAGAAGCACATCGACGCCGGCGCCAAGAAGGTTCTTATTTCGGCGCCTGCCAGCGACGAGGACATCACGATCGTCATGGGCGTGAACGACGACCTCTACGACCCCGCCGCACACAACATCATTTCCAACGCATCGTGCACCACCAACTGCCTCGGCCCCCTGGCCAAGGTTGTCAACGACGCCTTCGGCATCGAGCGTGGCCTGATGACCACCGTGCACGCGTACACGGCAGACCAGAACCTGCAGGACGGCCCGCACAAGGACCTGCGCCGCGCACGTGCAGCTGCCATCAACATGGTGCCCACGTCCACCGGCGCTGCGAAGGCCATCGGCCTGGTGCTTCCCGAACTCAAGGGCAAGCTTGACGGCTACGCCATCCGCGTGCCCGTCCCCACCGGTTCGGCTACGGACCTGACTGTGACCGTGTCCCGCGAAGTGACGGTTGAGGAAGTCAACGCGGCTGTAAAGGCTGCTGCCGAGTCCGAGGAGTGGGCGGGCATTCTTACCTACACTGACGCCCCGATTGTTTCCTCTGACATCGTGGGGGATCCGGCGTCGTCCATCTTTGACTCGGGCCTGACCAAGGTCATCGGCAACCAGGTCAAGGTTGTTTCCTGGTATGACAACGAGTGGGGCTACTCCAACCGCCTCGTAGACCTCACGGAGCTCGTTGCATCCAAGCTGGGCTAGGGTAGACACATGACATCTCACACCCTCAACGAACTCATCGCTGAAGGTGTCCGCGGGCGGTACATTCTGGTACGAAGTGACCTGAATGTGCCGCTCGACGGCTCTACAGTGACCGATGACGGCCGCATCAAGGCTTCCCTTCCGGTCCTTAAGAAGCTCTCGGACGCCGGTGCCCGCGTGCTCGTAACCGCCCACCTCGGACGCCCCAAGGGAACTCCCGAGGAAAAGTACTCCCTCAAGCCTGCTGCAGCCCGTCTGGCTGAGCTCGCCGACTTCAAGGTCCAGTTGGCCGAAGATACCGTCGGAGAGTCCGCCAAGGCCCTGGCTGCGGCGTTGCAGGATGGTGAAGTGCTCGTCCTGGAGAACGTCCGTTTCGACGCACGCGAAACCAGCAAGGACGACGCCGAACGTGGCTCCTTTGCTGACGAGCTTGTAGCGCTGACCGGGGACAACGGAGCATTCGTGGATGACGCTTTCGGCGCCGTCCACCGCAAGCACGCCAGCGTCTACGACGTCGCTACCCGCCTGCCCGCTTACTTGGGCGACCTCGTCCACACCGAGGTTGAGGTCCTCCGGAAACTCACCACGGACACGCAGCGTCCGTATGTGGTGGTGCTTGGCGGTTCCAAGGTCTCGGACAAGCTCGCGGTTATTGACAACCTCCTGGGTAAGGCGGACACCATCCTCGTTGGTGGCGGTATGCTGTTCACCTTCCTGGCAGCGGCCGGCCACAAGGTGGCGGGCAGCCTGCTGGAAGAGGACCAGATTCCCGTTGTCCAGGACTACCTCAAGCGCGCTGCCGATGCCGGTACGTCATTCGTCATCCCGACCGACGTCGTGGTCGCTTCCAAGTTCTCCGCAGACGCGGAGCACGAGGTAGTGAAGGCTGACGCCATTGAGGAAAGCTCTTTCGGCAAGAGCGGTATCGGCCTGGACATTGGTCCGGAATCAGCTTCCGCCTTTGCTGCCCAGATCGAGGGTGCCAAGACTGTTTTCTGGAATGGCCCCATGGGCGTTTTCGAGTTCGAGGCCTTCTCCGGCGGCACACGTGCCATCGCCCAGGCCCTGACGGACACCGTGGCTTTCACAGTGGTTGGCGGCGGCGATTCGGCTGCGGCCGTTCGTACCCTCGGGTTCGAGGACTCGCAGTTCGGCCACATTTCCACCGGCGGCGGTGCCAGCCTTGAGTACCTCGAGGGCAAGGAACTTCCGGGCCTCAGCGTCCTGGACCGCTAAATCAGTAATCCGGCCGGCGGGACGCCCCTGCGTTCTGCCGGCCGTTCACTTTTCACAAGCAATCTTGGAGTTCACGTGACTACTTCTGCCAACGGCAACTTCGTCCGCAAACCCTTCATCGCCGGCAACTGGAAGATGAACATGGACCATGTCCAGGGCATCACCCTGTTGCAGAAGCTGGCGTGGACGCTTTCGGACGCCAAACATGACTACAACCGTGTTGAAGTTGCCGTCTTCCCTCCGTTCACAGACCTTCGCGGTGTGCAGACTCTCGTCCAAGGCGATGAACTGGACGTCGTCTACGGCGGCCAGGACCTTTCCCAGTTTGATTCCGGCGCGTACACGGGAGACATCTCCGGTCAATTCCTGAACAAACTGGGTTGCGCCTATGTCCTGGTTGGGCACAGCGAACGCCGCACCATCCACAACGAATCCGATGAGGTCCTGAACGCCAAGGTCAAGGCCGCCTTCCGCCACGAAGTCACTCCCGTCTTGTGCGTTGGTGAAGGCCTCGAGGTGCGCCAAGCGGGCACCCATGTGGACCACACGCTGGCCCAGTTGCGGGCCGGGGTCGAGGGCCTCACGGCGGAGCAGGCGGCTCAGCTTGTGGTTGCTTACGAGCCCGTCTGGGCCATCGGCACCGGCGAAGTGGCTGGCCCGGACGATGCACAGGAGATGTGCGCAGCCATCCGCGCTGAACTCGCGCAACTGTTCGACGCCGACGTGGCAGGGAAGACCCGGCTGCTCTATGGCGGATCGGTCAAGGCCAACAACGCTGCGGCCATCATGGCCGGGACCGACGTCGATGGCCTGCTTGTGGGTGGCGCCAGCCTTGACCCGGCCGAGTTTGCTAACATTGTCAGGTTCGAGAGCCACGTCGCCAAGGGCTAGTCGGGCTCCCGTTTTCCGTTTCTTCGAAAGGCCGTCGTGGACGTTCTTCAAGTCATCCTGCAGATTCTGCTGGGCATCACCAGCCTCCTGCTGACCTTGCTCATCCTCCTGCACAAGGGCCGCGGTGGCGGCTTGTCGGATATGTTCGGCGGTGGCATGAGTTCCGGGCTGAGTTCGTCCGGCGTCGCTGAGCGGAACCTGAACAGGTTTACCATCATCCTGGGTGTTACGTGGGGTGTGGTGATCATCGGGCTGGGCCTGATCATGCGCTTCACCTCCGGTGGGGATTCCTAGCCTTCATCCGAAGGGTGCCGCCGTCCGCGCCCTGGCATTAGACTGTGCGTGTCGGCCTGAAAGGCCTACTGGCCTTTCAGGCCGATCACCGAGTCGCTAGGGGATCGAAATGGTTCATGGCACGCAAGGTTACCGGGGCACCCGGGTGGGCGTAGCCCAGGGGTCGCCTCCCAGAAATCACAGTGATCATAGTGATGGAGAACAACTGCCGCGTATGCGTGTTCCCTATTGGTGCGCCAAGGGACACGAGACGCGGCTTGTTTTTCTTAAGCTGCCCGAAGATCAGATACCAGTGAGCTGGGATTGCCCGAAGTGCGGGCTACCCGCCTCCAGGGATCCGCTGCACCCGGCTTCGGCACGCTCCGAGGACGAGATTTTCAAGTCGCACCTGGACTACGTTAAAGAAAGACGCTCCAGCCAAGACGCGGAAAAGGTCTTGGCCGGAGCGCTTGAACGCCTACGCGCCCGCGGGGTCCTTCCGGACCAGCTGCTGGGGGACGCGTGAAGCCGCATTCTCATCAATAAGCCACAGTGTCCTGGCTTGGCCCACGGGGCCTGCTGCGGGCACCTGTACTGGATTGGCACCGGCCAAGGCCAGGCCTACCGCCCCGGCCTTGTCCTCGCCCGCAACCACCATCCAGATTTCCTGGGCGGTGTTGATGGCGGGGAGCGTCAGCGAAATACGCGACGGCGGCGGCTTCGGCGAGTTCTCGACCCCCACTACCGTTCGGCTCTTCTCCCTGATTGCACCCTGTTCCGGGAAGAGGGAGGCCACATGCGCATCCGGACCGACACCCAGCAGCAAGACGTCGAAGCGGGGGAGTGCTGCGGGCTCTTCCGGACGATCATCTGACATGTCGGCTGCGTGCTCGGCTTCCGCTGCTTCCTTGAGCTTGGTTGCGTAATCCTGGGCAGCTTCGTCGGCAGTCGCAAAATCGTCAGACGAGCCAGGTTCGTGGACCCGGTTCGGATCTACGGGCAGATGTGCCAACAGAGCCTGGTAGGCCTGACGCGTGTTCCTGTCCTCGCTGTCGGCGGGCACAAAACGTTCATCCCCCCACCAGAAATTCACCCGGGACCAGTCGACTGCCGGAGCCGCGGCCGACTCCGCCACGGCCTTCAGCGTGCCGATACCGACGGTTCCGCCGGTGAGGACCACCGTAGCTTCGCCGTGCTTGTCCTGGACGTCCACAAGCTTGGTGATGAGGCGTGCCGCAATGGCTGCCATCAGAACCTTGGAGTCGGGGTGGATGCTAACTCTTGGCTCAGCGCGCACTGGTCTGGACTCTCCTTTGACTGGTAAGTGGAAGTCCCATCGTAATCACTTCTCCGAAGACTTCGTCGGGGTCGAGCCGGCGGAGTTCTTCTGCGAGGCAGTCCTTGA
>NZ_JAPDNV010000032.1:0-43601 GCF_026013155.1 Paenarthrobacter sp. PAE-2
CTGTAAGCGGCCATGAAAAACTGCCCATAGGCGGCCACGTAATTGCCCACTGATGGCCAGTAAAACTGCCCAGCGGTGGCCATGAGATCTGCCCACTTCCTCAACTGTTCCTGCCGCGTCTTAAGCGGCGGGGGCCTCTCCCCGGGATTTGATGACGGTGTCTAGTCGCACCAAATGTCGTCCCAGGAAGAGGCCCTGTATGAAGCATGACGGAGAAATCATGGAAATTCTTGCTGCCTATGATCTGACCGGATCGTTGCGCGCCACCGCGGAGCTCACGGGCTGCTCGCACCACACGGTCGCCAGACACGTCGCCGCGCGGGACGCCGGCCGGCCAATCGCCGAGCCCGCGCCGCGGCCCAGGGTCACGGACGCCTACCTGCCCAAGATCGAGGAATGGGTGGAGGCGTCCAAGGGCCGGATCCGCGCCGATAAGGCCCACGAGAAGCTGCTCGGTCTGGGTTATGGGGGGTCGGAGCGTTCCACGCGCCGGGCGATCGCGCAGGTCAAGGCCGCGTGGCGACTGGGGCATACCCGCGTGCACCGGCCGTGGATCACCGAGCCGGGGATGTGGCTGCAGTACGACTTCGGCGACGGGCCACGGATCGGCGGGGTGAAGACCATCCTGTTCGTGGCGTGGCTGGCGTTCTCCCGGTTCCGGATCGTGATCCCGCTCAGGGACCGGACCGCGCCGAGCGTGTTCGCCGCATTGGACCGATGCTTCCGGATTCTGGGCGGGGCACCAACGTATGTGCTGACGGATAACGAGAAAACGGTCACCACGGCCCATGTTGCCGGGGTGCCGGTGCGGAACCAGCAGACCCTGGACTTCGCCCGGCACTACGGGGTCACCGTGCTGACCTGCCAGCCCGCTGATCCGGCCACTAAAGGCGGAGTCGAGGCGTCGGTGAAGCTGGCCAAGGCGGACCTTGTGCCGACTGACACGAACCTGAGGCCCGGTTACGCTTCCTTCGCCGAGCTCGAGGCAGCCTGCCAGGTCTTCATGGACGAAGTCAACAACCGCGAACACCGGGCCACCCGCCGCAAACCCGCAATGGTTTTGGCGGAGGAAGCGCCCCGGCTGCACCGGATCCCGGAGACCGCGCATACGGTCGCGTTCGGGCTGGCCCGGATAGTTCCGGAGAACACCCCGATGGTCTCCTTCGAGAACGCCCAATACTCGGTCCCGTCGCATCTGCTCGGCGCGAAGGTGTTCGTCCGCTCCCACGGCACCGGCCCTGACGAACAGGTCATCATCGTCCACCACGGCCCGACCGGCCCGGTCGAAGCCGCCCGTCACGGCCGTGCCCGGCCCGGCAGCCCCGCGATCATCGATGAACACTTCCCCGGAACCAGGACCAGGATCCCGGGCGACTACGCCGTGAAGGCACGCACCGCCGGTGAAGCCGAGTTCCTGGCCATCGGCGCCGGCGCCAGAACCTGGCTCGTGGAAGCCGCCACGGCAGGAACGGGCCGGATGAACGTGAAAATGGCCGAGGCCGTGACCCTGGCCAAGATCGCCGGGACCGAGTCCGTGGACCGTGCCCTGGGAGACGCCGCACTCCATGGCCGTTTCGCGCACGGCGACCTGCCCTCGATCCTGAACGCGAACATCCGCCGCACCACCACCCACGCCGCTAACGAAACCAGGTCCCTCACCCAAGGGACCAGCGCCTGGGCCGGCCTCGGCGCCGAGCCCTCGAGCACCCCAACTAAGGAGCAGAGCCGATGAGCCCAGTCGCAACCACGAACACCACCGCCCCGGCCCTGCCGGCAGAGCTGGAAGCACTCATGCGGCAACTGAAAATGCCCCACGCCCGTGCACTGGCCCCGGAACTGATCGCGACCGCACGAGCCCAGCGCTGGGAACCCACCGAGATCATCAAGGCCCTGTTCACCGAGGAAGCAGCCGGCCGGGCCAGGTCCATGCTCGCCACCCGGCGCAAAGCAGCAGGATTCCCGACCGGGAAGACCTTCGACGTCTGGGACCCCGCCGTCTCCTCGATCCCGGCGCCGACACAGCAAGCCCTGCGCACCCTGGAATGGATCACCCGCAGGGAGAACCTCGTCGTCTGCGGGCCCTCCGGCACCGGGAAAACATTCTTCCTCGAAGCGCTCGGCCAGCAAGCCGTCGAAGCGGGGATGCGCGTTGCTTGGTTCAGGCTCGAGGACCTCGGCGCCCTGATCCGTGCGCATCGCACCGACGACAGCGTCACCCGGGCAGTGGCCAGGATCCTCCGCGCGGAACTCGTCGTGATCGATGACATCGGCCTGCTCCCAGTGGCCACCGACGCCGCCGAAGGACTCTACCGAGTCGTGGACGCCGCCTATGAAAAACGCTCCGTGGCCATCAGCTCGAACCTGCACCCCGCCGGCTTTGACGAGCTGATGCCCAAAACCCTGGCCACGGCAACCGTGGACCGTCTCCTGCACCACGCCCACGTCTGCCAAACCAGCGGTGACTCCATCCGCCTCACCCAAGCTCTCGCCGGGAAAGGAGTCACCCAACTGAACTAACAAACCCTCGACGATGGCCAACCCCACCGACAACCCTCAGTGGGCAGATCTGTTGGCCATCACCGGGCAGCTTTACTGGCCACCAGCGGGCCGATTAACTGGCCGTCCGTGGGCAGAAACCAATGGCCATTGACACGTTCCAAGGGAAACAACCCCCCACATCCCCGCTAGCCGCCATGATGAATCCGTTCGCTGTGGACGAAGCCTGAAGGAGACGACTTCGTAATCCGCTCCACCGGGCGGCTCGTCCAGGTTCGCAATGTACCCTCCCCCGGGGCCACGGCTTCCCTCGCCATCGCCCAACACATAGTTGAGGAAGCTGGGGTTGGAATAGGAGCCGGGGGTGTACCGATCCCTTCGCGGCCCGCCCATCGCTACCGCGTATGGCCAAAATGGCCGAGGGGCGAGTATCTCGTCATCACGCATTACTAGGTTCAGGTACACCCCAACGTGACATCGTCACCAAGTATCTCGACCTGCTCCAACTTAATCTGACACGTGGTGGGGTTTGGATGTGGTGCGCGGAGGGGCGGTGGTATCGCGTATCACGAGCTTGGGTTTTAGTTGAGGGACGTCGCCAGTCGAACCATTCTCGATCATCGCTAGGATGCGGCTTACGGCGATTTGACCGATGGCTTCGAATTCAATCCGAACAGTCGTTAGAGCGGGCCGGAAGAACGGTGCTTCCTTGACGTCGTCGAATCCCACCACGCTGACGTCGTCCGGCACGTTGCGTCCAGCGTCGTCCATGGCCTTGATTACTCCCAGCGCGAAGGCGTCGTTGGCGGCAAAGACCGCCGTTACGTCCTTCCGTGCGGCGAGTTCACGGCCGACGCGGTATCCCTCAGCGGCTGACCAGTCGGACGTTGGGAGCGGGGTCGGAACGAAGCGTCCAGCCGCCCCCAGTTCCGCTGCCCAGCCCTGGACGCGGGACGATGTTGCCATCCAGCCGGGCGGCCCCTGGACGTGCCACACCGTTTCGTGCCCGAGGTCCAGCAGATGGCGCACCACCATCCGTGCTCCTCGCACTTCATCAACGGAAACACTGGTCGGACTAGGCTGCGATCCTTGCTGGAATGTGACCACGGGAACGCCGATGTCGAGGCCTTCAAGAACCGTTATGGCATCCAGGAGAGGCGCGAGCACGATCAGGCCGTCCACCGTGTCCGAGTTGATGGATTCGAGCGCAGCCCGGAAATCCCGCGGTTCCAGACTGGCCAGCGTGACTAAACGCGTCGCGTAACCATGTTGCCGGGCTTCCTCTGAAATACCGTATAAGGCCACCGTCGGCCCCAGGACCGACAGTTCGAAGCTGACCACACCGATCGTCATGGTTCGGTTGCTGGCAAGAGCCGCGGCCGCCGGGTTTCGCCGGTACCGCAGTTGCGCGATGGCGTGCTCCACGCGTTGACGGATGTCGGGGTCCACATTGGTCGCTCCCCTGACAACGCGTGACACCGTCTGCTGCGATACCCCGGCGAGCCGGGCAACATCGGACATCCGCGCCGCCTTGGACCTGGAGGCCAGCCGCTCCCCGCGCCCGTTGGAGTTTCGGGCTTCTGAGGGGGAAGGGGTCGTAGACACCACCCCATTATCCCCGGGTTATCATCGACCGGCAGCGCAACGCCTGCCGGCGCCACCTGTCACGGGCGGTGCCGGCAGCGCAGGAACTTCAGGATGCTGATCGTATGGGCCACTCAGCTCCTCCACCATGTACTTCCGGGTCGTTTAGCTCCCATCCATGGTTGACGCCAGCGACAGGGCCATCGCCCAAACCGCCCGATTCTCGGTGCCTCCTACACCGAGGCTGACACCTTCGCCCAACCCTCAGCTTGTGAGACCGCAGTTTCAACCTTCGCCAGGCTGGAGCACACCCCATCCTGACGTCAGGTAGAGCCGTACAGGGCGTCAGATTAGGGTTCGGAATGCTTTCTGCAACATGCCGCCTCGGGAACCTAAGGCTTCAACCTGACACGTCCTGCTGCCAGCAGCTCGCTCGCCGGGACGGTAATCCAACCGTTAATTGGCGGAGGCCCGGTCGAGTAGCGGTCGACCGGGCCTTCATGCTGGTTCTTCCCGGATCACCTGATGATTCCCTGGAGGGGTAACGCGTTGGGCCGCTAGCAGGCTAGCTTTCGCACTCGATGCAGTATGAATGGCCATCACTTTGGCGTACCACTGTGAGCAGTGGAGCACCGAGAAGCATGCGGAGATAGAGGCCCCGGCCCAGGGAGAGGTCTTAAAGCAAAAGGACCTCCGGGGCCGGCCTGCCTTGGCAAGTCCACGGCCCCGAAGGTCCT
Organism: Paenarthrobacter sp. PAE-2; assembly: GCF_026013155.1. Lineage (NCBI taxonomy): Bacteria > Bacillati > Actinomycetota > Actinomycetes > Micrococcales > Micrococcaceae > Paenarthrobacter > Paenarthrobacter sp. PAE-2. The sequence goes on from NZ_JAPDNV010000032.1 coordinate 4,818, forward strand.
CTTGTGCCGAATTAGTGCTCTTCGTGAAGGGACCGCTTGTAGCGCTCCGGTAGGAGCATGGTGGCGATCATGGACAGGATCACCAGGCCCAGTCCGATACAGGTGAGGGCCAGGGTGCCGTTTTCGGTGTTCTGGAAGATCCAGGCGGCGACAAAGGGGATCGGGGCACCGAAGATCAGGCCGGCCATGGTCATCCCAAGTGCGGAGCCTGTGTAACGCATGGACGTCGGCAGGGCCTCGGAGAAGAAGGCGGCCTGCGTGCCTGCCGTGACCTGAATACCGCACAGTGCGAGCGCAATGATGGCAGCGCTGGCCGGGAAATTCATGGAGTTCATGATCGGGAACATGGTGCCCGCGGCAATGCCCTGCATGGTGAGTCCGAGCAGGAAGGTCTTCTTCCGTCCGATCCGGTCACTCAGGCGTCCACCCAGCACTGCGGCGGGGATGGAGACCAGGTTGGCCATGAGCAGCAGACCGAAAGTAATGGAGTTGTCGTAGCCGAGTTCCTTGGTCAGGTAGTTCACGGCGTAGGTGACGCTGATCCAGAACAGACCTGCGGAAGCAGCCCAAGATAGAACGAGCTTGATGACCGTGCCGGGCTTCTTTGCAATGACGGCCAGTGCGCGCTCCTGGGGAACAGCAGATTCGGCTGCCTTTTTCTGGTTTTCCTTGAAGGCCGGGGTTTCCTCGATGCGTCGGCGGATGAAGACGCCTACAACCAGCAGCAGGACACCCATGAGGAACGGAACGCGCCAGCCCCAGGAGGCGAAGTCTTCCTTGGAGAGGAACATAGCCAGACCGGTCAGCGTGAGGGAAGCAAAGGTCTGGGCGAGCGGCGAGCCTGTGGCCAGGATTCCGCCGTACAGTCCACGGTGTGCTGTTGGTGCATGCTCGACGACGAGCACCTGGACGCCGGTCGCCTCGCCGCCGAGGGCGAAGCCTTGCAGGAAGCGGAGGAGTACCAGCAAGGTTGGAGCGATGATGCCGGCTACCGCGTAGGTGGGCAGCAGACCGATGAGGATGGATGATGCTCCCATCAGGACCAAGGTAAACATGAGGACGTTCCGGCGGCCGATCTTGTCGCCCAGGGCGCCGAAGACGATGCCGCCGAGGGGACGGGCCACCATGCCCGCGCCGAACGTGGCGAATGAAGCCAGAATGGCGGTGTTCGTATCGAAGCTGGGGAAGAACAACTGGGGGAAGAGGGTCGCGGACAGCGTGCCGTAGACGGCGAAGTCGAACCACTCCAGTGCTGTTCCGAAAGTGCCGCTCACGACGGCCCGGCGTGATGTCCTGGGATCAAGGGTTGCTGCATCGCCCGCGGCGGGCGCGGACTGAACAGGATTAGCTAATTCCGACATTGGAACTTCCTTGCGTGTTGATAAGCCAACTTTAGGCCGGGCACCTGCTCGAGAGGATTTCCGGTAAGAACAAGCGTTCGTTTTTAGTGTAGATGTGACCTGAGTCGCAACGCAAGGGCGAATTTCGAGAAGCCGTAAAGCATTCCGTACGAACGCCCGTTAGTCTATGCTTGGCAGTGAAGGTTCAGTGGCGAACGTTGCTGGACTCCCGTCCTCGATGCCTAAGGGAGAGCAGATGAGCGAGCAGGTACAGGAAAGACTCGTCAAGGGACGCCCGGACCATTTCTGGGACGACCTCGTCACCGGTGACCGGCTGAAGAGCCCGGGCATCACCATCTCCGAAGCCCACTTGGTCCAGTGGGCCGGACTGACCGGTGACTGGGTGTCCCTCCATCTTGATGAGGAATACGCCTCCCAAACTCCCTTCGGGCAGAGGATCGGACATGGTCCGCTCACGCTCTCGCTGGGCCTTGGCCTCATGACGCAGACCGGCTACTTCACCAATGTCATCGCGTGGCTCGGCCTCGACGCCGTCCGCGCGGTCCAGCCCGTTTTCATCGGTGACACCATCCACGTCGAGGCGATCGTCAGCCTATCGCGCGCGACGAGCAAGCCCGGCTCCGGCCTTTGGACCATCGAATACACCGTCCTGAAACAGGACGGCAGCACCGTCATGACTTTCTCCAGCAGCTTCCTGATCAAGCGCCGCTAGCTTCCTGCGGCAAGAGCACCACAGCAAGGACACGTCCATGAGCATCACCACAGAACACCACTCCCCCCGGGTGGACGGGGCCGGATCCGAATCCCCCGCAGAACTGCGCGCCCGCCTTGTCAGCTTCCTCGACCAACACGTCAACGAGGAAAGCCTGATTGCCCATGACGAGGATGAAACCTACGATGTTGAGCTGTTCAGGGCCCTCGCCAAGGCCGGATTCGTGCAGCTTGAGTCGCGGATCGGCGGAGCAAGGGCAAAGCACCGCAGCCAAACCATAGTCCTTGAGGAGCTGGGTGCCCGCGCTACCTCCATGGGCGTCAGCTTCGTGGTCCAGTACATGGGTGTGGAGCTGTTGCATTCCTTCGGCACTGCTGAACAACAAGAACGCTTCCTCGCACCGCTCTTCGCCGGCGATGCCAAAATGTCCTTCGCCTTGAGCGAGCCTGCGGGCGGGACCGATGTTGCCCGGGCCATGACCACCCAGGCCGAGCAGCAGCCGGACGGGTCCTTCCTGATCAACGGCGCCAAAAAGTGGATCGGCGGAGCATCGGATGCCGACTACCTGATCGTGCTTGCACGCACCAGCGGGATACAGCGTTCCTCCATTGACGGAATCACCATGTTCATCGTTCCGCGCAGCACGCCCGGAATCGAAACGCAGGCCATCGACACCATGGGCATCCGCGCGTTGGAACAATGCGACATCCAGTTCACGGACGTCCGGGTCCCTGCCGAACTGGTCCTCGGCCAGGTAGACAAGGGCTTCCGCCACGTCTTGGGCACTCTCAACGGCGAGCGGCTGAACGGAGCAGCGGTGGCACTGGGTATTGCCCGGGGAGCCTTGGATTACATCGTGGGCTACGTCAAGGAACGCCATGCCTTCGGCCGCCCCATCGGCGCCTTCCAGGCCCTGCAGCACAAACTCGTGGACAGCAGCGTCAAAGTAGAGAGCGCCAGGCTCCTGCTCGAAAAAGCCGCCCTGGCTTCCGACGAACTGGCCGGCGCCGACGAAACGCTTTCAGCCATGGCGAAACTGGCGGCAGCCGACGCCGCTACCACCACCACTGACGTGGGAATGCGGGCCATGGGCGGCTGGGGCTTCCTGCGGCAACTGCCCATGCAGCGCTACTTCCGCGATGCCCGCCTCTACACTTTCGCGCCGCTGACTGATGACATGATCCGCAACTACATCGGAGAGCAGCACCTCGGGCTCCCCCGCTCGTACTGAGGCGAACACACCGAAGGAAAACTAAAGCCGGCCACCTTCCTTCCGCCGTCGAACGACATTTGTTTGCCTGTTGTCCGCACCTCCCCAGGGGAGCCTGCGGCTAACAGGCAAACAAGTGTCCGTGCGTTAAACTTTGAGCAAGCGACGACGACGATAGGTGGCGCCACATGGTTGCAACGACTGAACGCGGAACGGCGCAGGCCATCCGCGAAGAAGCAGCGAAGCTCTTCTTCGAACGCGGCTACGACGGAACAAGCCTGCGCCAGGTAGCCTCGGCCGTCGGCCTCATGGTCGGCAGCCTGTACAACCACATCGACAGCAAGGAAAACCTGCTGCTGCAGATCATGGGCGGCATCATCGATGACCTCCTGGACAGCGCCCGCAAAGCTGTCGAGATCGACGGCGACGCCGTAGACAAGCTGCAGGCAGCACTCACGGCACACCTGAAGTTCCATGCCGAACGCGCCCAGGAAGTCTTCATCGGCAACGCCGAGCTGCGGTCCCTTTCCGACGACGCCCGTAACGTAGTGATCGCCAAGCGCACCGAATACGAGCAGTTCCTGCAGGACCTCATCGAGGAAGCAGGCCGGGCCGGCCTCGCCGACGTGATCGATCCCCGGATCCACGTCTACAGCATCGTCGCCCAGGCCACGCACATCGCCGGTTGGTTCAAGCCGGGCGGACGGATGTCCCTGGATGAAATCGTGGCAATTTACACCAAGCTCGCTCTCCGCGAACTTAACGTCCCCGACGCCGACGCCCGGGTGGACAAGGCCAGCTAACCCAAGTGCCGCCGTCGTAAATCACAAAGTCCGTGCCGGTCAGCAGCTGCTGACCGGCACGGACTTTTAAGGAATCCCGGGGCGCCCCACCAGGGGCCCCAGAGACTATGCGCCGGCGACCGCTTCCACCGGAGCCGTCTCGCGGCGCTTCATGAGCGCCGTGCGGCGAACGACGCACACAAGGTCGTTGTTCTGGTTGTACCCACGGTGCTCGATGCCCACGATTCCGGTTTCCGGCCGGGAGTTGGAGACGCGCTTGTCCAGGGCTTCAGTCTCCACACGCAAGGTGTCCCCAAAGAAGACCGGCTTGGGGAACTCGATATCCCGGAAGCCGAGGTTCCCCAGCGTGGTGCCGAGGGTGGTGTCCTGGACCGGAACGCCGGTGACGACGCCCAGGGTGAAGATGCTGTTGACGATCTGCTTTCCATACATGCTCTTGGCAGCGAATTCTGCGTCCAGGTGCAGCGGCTGAACGTTCATGGTCAGCGTGGTGATGAGCAGGTTGTCCGTCTCGGTGACGGTCCGCGTGACTTCGTGGCGGATTACTTCGCCTACCTGAAAGTCTTCGTAGTACATTCCGGCCATGGTGTGTCTCCTGTAATTGTTGTGCCTGCCGGCCAGTAGTAGTTGCTTAGTTGCTGCCCGCGAAGGCGAGTGCTTGGCGCGCGTGGTTGGCGTGGGCGAGGTCGATGTGGTCGCCGCGGTAGGAAACAGCCCCGTGTCCCTGGCGCTGCCCTTCCTCGAATGCCTCCACCAGGCCCTCGTAATAGCCCCGCATCGATTCGGACAGCCCGTACGATTCGTTGGCCACGGGCGCGTGCGAGGGATGGATCAGCACCTGCCCCGTGTAGCCGAGCCCGTGGTTGGCAGTGGCAAAGGCCTTCAGTCCGTCAAGGTTGTGGACTTCCTGCCAGAGGCCCAGGACGATGCTGCGCAGTCCGGCAGAACGGGCTGCAACAACTACTTTGCTGCGTAGGTACAGGGTTTCCATTCCTTCTGCGGTCCAAGCGAACCCCACCTCGCGTGAGACGTCGGCGTCCTTCGCGGCCGCTGCCATGACACCACCCACGCGGGGCCCGGCGAGGATTTCGTCCACCTTGTTGATGGAGGCAGCAGTTTCCAAGGAAGGAATCAGTTCCACGGTCCCCTTGGGAACGCCGTTCAGGATCTCACCGGCGGCGACCAGCGCATCGAAGCGGACCACGTCGTCGCGGGAGAAAAGCTTCGGCAGCAGGAAGCCGGTCAGTTTGGCATGCGTCGTTTCCGCGATGTCCCTACCGAAGTGCACGGTGTCCAGGGCATTCGGGCGGATCAGGATTCCCTTGTCGCTGCTGTGGGCGTCCAGGGCATCCTTGGCGTTGGCACGGGCCAAGGCCTTGTCTGCTTCGGGAACGGAATCCTCGAGGTCGATGATGATGGCATCGGACTCGGAGGCCAGCGCCTTGTCGATCCAGCTTCGCTTATGGCCGGGGACAAAAAGGATTGAACGGAAGGGCTTCATCAGGCTGCACCTTCCAAGACGAGCTGGGTGAGCAGCGTGCCTGCTGCCATGGAGTCTCCAACAGTTGCGTGGATGGGTCCGACAATGCCGGCAGCCGGCGCCTGGATGGGGTTCTCCATCTTCATCGCCTCAAGGACGAAGAGGACATCGCCGGGGGCTACCATCTGGCCTTCTTCGACATTGACCTTGATGATGGTCCCCTGCATGGGTGCCTTGACGCTGCCGTCGCTGGCTTTGCCCTTGCCGCGGGCCCGAGTGGTTCGCGTCCGCTGACCCGCTCCAGCTTCCTCGGCAGGAGCGGCAGCGTAGGCAGCCGGTGCGCCCGCGAAAGCTCCCGGACGGTCAGAGAACTGCGGAATGATGTAGAAGCGGCCACCGACCTCAACCTCGTTGCGGGCCAGCGGTTCTTCTTCGGGTTCCTCCGAGAAGTCCACCTTCTCTTCCAGCCAGCGGGTGGTGAACTGCGCCGACTTGAAGTCCTCGTGACGGATGACTGCCAGCGAGGCGGGAACAGTGGTGGGGACACCCCGGACGAGCAGCTGCTGGAGCCCCTTTTCCAGCCTGGCCAGAGCGGTCTCGCGGTCCGGACCGTAAGCGATGAGCTTGCCGATGAGGCTGTCGTAGTAAGGAAGGACCTCGTCACCGCTTTGGTAGCCGGCGTCGAAGCGGAGCCCCTCGCCGTCGGGCGCCTTCAGTTCCTCGATAAGCCCCGGCGCGGGAAGGAAGCGGCCGTCGGCCACGTCCTCGGCGTTGATGCGGGCCTCGATGGCGGCACCCTGCGGCACCAGCGAATCACGGATGCTGAGTTCCTCACCGGCGGCAACCTTGATCTGTTCCGCGATGAGGTCCACGCCGTGCACCATCTCGGTGACCGGGTGCTCCACCTGGATGCGGGTATTCATCTCAAGGAAGTAGAAGTTCTCCCCTTCGACCAGGAACTCCACGGTTCCGGCTCCGGCGTACCCGACGTGCTCGGCGAGCCTGACTGCGGCAGCTCCCATGGCGGCGCGCAGTTCAGCCGACAATCCCGACGCCGGTGATTCTTCCACGAGCTTCTGGTGGCGGCGTTGTACCGAGCAGTCCCTGTCACCGACGTAGACAGTGTTGCCCAGCTTGTCCGCAAATACCTGGACCTCCACGTGCCGGGCGCTGGTCAGGTAGCGCTCCAAGTAAACTTCCCCGTTGCCAAAAGCGGCAGTTGCTTCACGGACCGCTGCAGCTACTGCTTCCTCTGCCTGTTCCTCGGACTCCACCAGGCGCATGCCGCGGCCACCGCCACCGGCAGAAGCCTTCACCAGGATCGGGTAACCGTGCTGGGCGCCGAAAGCCACGACATCGCCCGCGCCGGAAATAGCGTCCCGGGAACCGGGCGCAAGCGGAACCTCGGCCGCGATCGCAACTGCGCGGGCAGCCACCTTCTCGCCCATGGTCGAGATGGCTTCGGGGCTTGGGCCGATGAATGCCAGCCCTGCATCAACAACAGCCTTGGCGAATGCCGCGTTCTCAGAGAGGAAGCCGTAACCGGGATGGATGGCCTCGGCGCCGGTCTCCAGGGCTGCGCCGATGATGCGCTCGATGTTCAAGTAATTCTCGCTGGCTGCGCCGGGGCCGAGGTTCACGGCTTCATCGGCTTCCCGGACATGCATGGATGCGGAGTCGGCCGCGGAGTGGACGGCCACGGACTTGATGCCAAGGGAGCGGCAGCTGCGAATGACCCGTACGGCTATTTCGCCGCGGTTGGCGATCAGGATTTTGCTAAACATGGTGTTTCCTTGTCGTGTGTAAAGTCGCCGGCGTCAGCGAAGGATGCAGCGGTTGCTCGCGGAACCAAGGGTGTTGATGGTCGTTTCAAGGACGGATCCAGCCTCAAGGAACTCCTTGGGGTTCATTCCGTCTCCAACCCCGCCGGGAGTGCCGGTGAGGATGACGTCTCCGGCCCGCAGCGTGGTGATGGCCGAGATGTACTGAATGAGCGCCACGGGTCCGAAGACCAGTTCCGACGTCCGGGAGTGCTGTTTGGTGACGCCGTCCACGGAGCAGCTGATGTCGAGGTCGGGCTCGGGTCCGGTTTCGTCAGCGGTCACAAAGTAGGGGCCAAGGGGCGTGGTTTGGTCGAACGTCTTGCCCTGGAGCCATTCCGGCGTGCGGCGCTGGAAGTCACGGGCACTGACGTCGTTGGCTACCGAAAAGCCGGCGACGGCGTTCCTCGCCTCGGTCTCGTCGGCGCGGCTGACGGTTTTACCCACAACGACGGCCAATTCCGCTTCCCAGTCGACGCTGGAAGAGCCGGGCGGGAGCACGAGATCGTCACGCGCTCCGATCAGCGCATCGGCAAACTTGGCAAAGAGGGTGGGGTGTTCGGGCAGTTCCCGGCCCATCTCGAGGATGTGGTCCCGGTAGTTCAGCCCGACGCAGATGATCTTTCGCGGTTCGGTGATGACTGGCGCGAAGTCGGCCTCGTCCGCGCTGACGGGTGAGCCCGCAGCCAGTCCCGACCATTCCGGGGCTCCGGCCCTTAGCCAGGCCCCGACGTCGGTGAAGTCCAGCGGAACCAGTTTGCCGCCGTCGAGCACCGCCGCCTTTGTTCCGTCTTCGGTGCGGATCGTGGCCAGTTTCATGCGTTCCATCCCAGATTCACTTTGAGCTGGCTCTTCACCAGTTTTCCTGCTGCGGACCGGGGTAGTTCCTCCGGCCGCATGAACACCATCTTTTTGGGGATCTTGTAGCCGGCCAGGTGCTGGCGCAGGAACGTCGAAAGCTCTGCCGCATCGACGCTGACCCCGCTCCGAAGCACCACCACGGCACGAACCTCCTCGTCCCACTTGGGATCGGGAACACCGACGACGACGGCCTCCAGGACAGAGGGGTGCATGTGCAGGATCTGCTCGATCTCTGCTGAGTACACGTTCTCCCCGCCTGTCTTGATCATTTCCTTAAGGCGGTCGCGGAAGTAGAAATAGCCTCGTTCATCGCGGGTTGCGAGGTCCCCCGTGTGCAGCCACCCACCCAGCATCGCCTCGGCCGTGGCATCCGGACGGCCGTAGTAGCCGGTCATGACGCTCGGCCCGCGCACGCAGATCTCACCAAGTTCTCCCGGAGCCACTTCCTGGCCCGACGGATCCTGCAACTGGGCTTCCACCAGGAAATACTCCGTGCCGATCGAGCCGTCCACGGCTGGGTCCAGCATGTCCGAGGGCTTGAGCCTGGTGACCATGGGGCCCGCTTCTGTGAGGCCGTAGCGGAAGTAGAGCTCCGCCCCGGGAAGCATCTCGGTGAAGAGTTGCTTGTCCGGCATACGGAGCAAACCGGCGCCGGTGTGCACGGCCTTCAGGTTCTTGCGGATGGCCGGGTCTGACAGGACGCCCGTGTCCATGAGTTTCCGCATCATGTTGGGGATCATGAACGTGTTGGTGATCGATTCCCGGCCCACGAGGTCCACCACAGTCTCGTCGGTGAACTTCTCCGCAATGACGCTTGTGGCACCAGCGATGAAGTGCGGCACGAGCCAGCACAGCAGGGCCGCGGAATGGAACAAGGGAGTGACGATCAGTCCGCGTTCGTTGTCCCGGCTGCCGACTCCACAGTCGTACATTTCATTGATGGCATTCGCCATGGCGGAGCGGTGGGACAACACCACACCCTTCGGGGTTCCGGTGCTGCCGCCGGTGTAAATGATGCAGAGTGCCGACTCGGGCGTGGCCACATCGTCGATGGGGCCGGTCCCAACGCGAAGCGCCTCGATTTCACGTCCCTGCCGAACCACCAGTGGCAGTTCCTTATCGCCTTCGGCGAGGATCTCCAACGCCTCTTCGAGGAGCGGAAGGTGTGCCTCCTCCGCGAGGATGACTTTGGCTTCCGTCTCCTGAATGCCGGCGGCGAGCTCGGCGGGGGCCCACCGCCAGTTATAGGCGATGTATACGCCGCCGGCAGCTGCAACGCCGAAGAAAGCTTCAGCGTTGAATACCGAATTTCCGGCCAGCACTCCAACGCCTGAGCCGTGGACGATGCCCGCATCCCGCAGTCCCCTGGCCAACTGCCACGCCCTCTCGGCAGCTTCGCCGAAGGTGACTCTGCCGTCGACGCCGACAAACGCTTCCCTGGCGGGGTTGCGTCGGCTGTTCAGCCGGATCCAGTCTCCAATAGTTCGCATCGTTGCCTCTCCGGAACCAAAAATCTGCTGTCAGGAAGGTGCCGACACTGGCAACTCCTTCAATACGAACAAGCGTACGTCCGAACGAACGTTTGTGCAATGTGCCACAGGGAAATTACGCAGGGGAATTTGGGAGATCCGCAGGCTCAGGCAGCCGCCACCCTGAGTTCGCGGAGGGCAAGCCGGGTATAGATCTCCACGATTTCATCCAACGACATGCGGCCGCCGGGCTTGAACCAGCCCGCAATGTGCGTAGCTTGGGCAACAAAGCTATAGACGTGGAGGCGCGCGTCCACGACATCAGCCAGGCCTGCGCGCCCGGCCTCCTCGATCAGGTCCTGCAGCAACAGCTCATACTCGTGACGCTTGGCGATCACCACGTCCCGCGCCTCTTCGGAAAGGGACCGCAGTTCCGCGTTGCCAATGAAGACTTCCTGCGCACGCTCGGCATGGAACCTCAGGTGGGCCGCAAGTGCCGCGCGGAGCCTGGCGACAGCATCGCCGTCGAAGTCGACCGCCAGCCGCATGGATCCCATCAGGTCATCCATGACGCCGCCCATGATCTGGAGCAGCAGGTGCTCCTTGCTGTCGATGTGGTTGTACAGGCTCCCCACCCGAAGGCCGGACGCGGCGGCAACCTGACGCAGGCTGGTGGCGTCATACCCGCGCTCGAAAAACAACTTGGCGGCCTCGGCCCGAATTACTTCGGCGCTGCTCCGCTCCACAAGCTCCGTCATTCTTGCCACCTCTTCCGTGATGCGCCGGTATTCCACTTGTCCACCACGTGCTGTTACGGCGGGGGACAGGCGGGCGCGCATGTTGACTTTCCCGCCATAACCTCGTTCACTGAATCGTGTACGTACGAACGATCGTACTCCTTTCGATCCGAGGTGTGTCTTGTTCGATCAGCTTTTCCAGCCAATGGACCTTGGCGGCCAGACGCTGCCCAACCGCCTCGTCCTTCCGCCCCTGACACGAAGCCGGGCGGGTAAGGACGGCGTACCCACACCCCTCATGGCGGAGTACTACCGTCAACGCTCAGGTGCCGGGCTGGTCATCAGCGAGGGCACAGTAGTTTCGCCCCAAGGTGCTTCCTATGCGAGGGTGCCCGGGCTCTACTCGGAGCAACAAGTGCGGGGCTGGAGGCCCGTGGTTGAAGCCGCAAAGTCCCGCGGAGCCGCGGTTTACGCACAGTTATGGCACGTTGGCCGGCAAGCGCACTCCTCAGTGCAGCCCGACGGCGGCAGGCCCTGGGCGCCATCAGCCATCGCCATCACCGGCTGGCAGTACAGGAGTCCGCAGGGACGGGTGCCCTTTGAAGAACCGCGTGAACTCAGCCTCGACGGAATCAAGGACATCGTGGAGCAGTTTGCCGTGGCAGCGCGCAACGCCATGGCTGCCGGCTTCGACGGCGTGGAACTGCACGCGGCCAACGGCTATCTCTTCGACCAGTTCCTCAACTCGAGCTCAAACCAGCGGACTGACCAGTACGGCGGATCGGTGGAGAACCGGTTGCGTTTCCTCAACGAGGTCATCGACGCCGTCAGTTCGTTCGTGCCTGCCCACAGGATCGGCGTGCGCATCTCGCCATCGTCGACGTGGATGGATGCCTTCGATCCGGACAAACGAGGCCTCTACTCCGCCCTGGTCCGCAGCATCAGCCCGCGCGGGCTCGCCTACCTTCATCTGGTGGAGCCGGGGATCGCAGGAGCCATCGACAGCGCCGACCACGCAGAACCCATCACCAGCGCTGAATTGGGCGCACTCTTTGACGGCCCCGTGATCGTCACCGGCGGGCACACGCCGTGGAGCGCAGCAGCAGCCGTAGGAGCCGGAGACGCTGACCTCGTCGGCTTCGGCAGGCTCTTCATCTCCAACCCGGACCTGCCGGCCAGGATCCGCATGGGTGCCGGGCTGGCCGAACTTCGCCACGAGGGCCTCTACGGCGGCGGGGCTACCGGGTACACCGACTATCCCGAACTTCAAACTGCCAACTGACATCCGGAGAGGGACCAGAACATGTCCGAGCAAAACACCGCCAACCAGCGCAGCCTCAATGTGCTGATAACGGGAGCCGCAGGCGGCATGTGCCGCGGAATCAACAAACGACTGGGGAACGCGGGTCACACACTGGTGTGCGTCGACCTGGACCTGGAACGCTGCCAAGCCGCCGTCGACGAGCTCCGCGCCCAAGGAATCACCGCCCACGCGTTCGCCGCGGACGTCACCCGGGAGGACGACGTCGAGCGGTTGCGCACCGCCGTCAAGGAGACAGTTGGCGAGGTCCACGCCCTGGTCAACGCTGCAGGAATCCTGGACCGCAAGATGCTTCTGGACCACACGGTCGAGTCCTTCTCACGTGCAATCGACATCAACCTTGTGGGACCGTTTGCGCTCATCAGGGCCTTCGCGGAAGACCTGCTGGCGGCCAATTGGGGCCGGATCGTCAACGTCTCCTCCATTGCCGGGACAACCGGCTACCCCTACCCGAGCTATGCCGCTTCCAAAGCCGGGCTCTCCAACCTCACGCGCTCCCTTCTGATGGATTTCTGGGGCACGGGCATCACTGTCAATTCCGTGTGCCCCGGCGTGGTGGACACGCCCATGGTGATCCAGGAAGTGCGCGACCAGGTTCCCAACAAGGTACCCACTGGAAAGATCGTGGAGCCCGAAGAGATCGGCGCACTGATTGCCTTCCTTTTGACCGATGATGCCCGGAGCATCAACGGCGCGGACCTGGTGATCGACGGCGGCGCCACACAGGTCTTCCGGCTCTTCGACCCCGCACAGGGCTAAACGCGTGGAGATCACCGGCACGCTTCAGCGCGAGGCATGGTTGAACAAAGTCCAACCTCCTGTTGAGAACCTCGGCGAAGGCTTGTGGTCCATTCCCGTGGAATTCCCGGGCAACCCCATGCGGTACACGCTGTCCTATCTTGTGATCAGCGGTCCGGACTGCCTGGTCATCGATCCGGGCTTTGATTCCCCGCAAGGACGGTTGGACCTGGAGGCGGGCCTGCGGGCAGCCGGCGCGGGCATCCCGGACGTGACGGGCATTGTTGCGACGCACTTCCACACTGACCACTTGGGAATGGCTTCCTGGCTCAGGACGCACTCCGGCGCCTGGCTTGCGCTCGGCCAAGCGGAGCAACGCCACATCTCTGACTTTGACGATCCCGCCGTCGAAAGCGAAGCGGACCGGGAGCGCATGCGCTCCTGGGGCGTCCCCGAAGGGCGGCTGGACGAAGCTGCCATGAATGTGGACAAGCTGATGCACTTGAAGCAGTTGGCGGACCCCGATCTTCGCCTCGGCGACGGCCACCGGGTTCCCATCCACGGCGAGCCGCTTACCGTTGTCGAGACCCCCGGACATACGCCCGGGCACATCTGCCTCCGCGACGCGGGCCGGGAAGTCTTCCTCAGCGGCGACCACGTGCTGCCGCGCATCTCACCCAACGTTTCCTTGGAAATCCGCGGTGACGCCGATCCCCTGCGCAGTTGCCTGGAATCGCTCGACCGCCTGGCTGCGGACACGCACTTCGAGGTCCTCCCGGCCCATGAATACCGGTTTAAGGGGCTCCGTGACCGCGTGCTGGCACTGAAGTCGCTCAATTTGGAACGCTCGGAAGAAGTAGTCCGGGAACTGGAAGCACAAAGGAACCCCACCGTGTGGTCAGTCGCATCGCGGCTCACGTGGTCCCGCGGCTTCGAGTCGTTAACGAATCTGCAGCTCCGGCTGGCCCTCAGTGAAACAGCGGCCCACGTGCAATACCTCCGCACCTCAGGCATGAACCACAGCGTTGACGGGCTCCCGACGGCGGAACTCGCCGTATAGGCGTCACCCGGCTTGGATTTGTTTGAACGTGCCGCCCACGCCAAAGGGCCGGATCCTGAAGGATCCGGCCCTTTGGCTTTTTCGGTATTCACCCGCTTTGGACTACGGTGTCCGCGCCGCTTCACCAGGCTCAAGGTCGATCTCGACCTCGTCAGCCAGGAACCACTGCATGTCAGCCAGGAACTCATGCTCGTGCTCGAACAGCTCCTGCGCCTCCACGCCCGCATAGGCCGCCTTCACATCAGCCACCGAATCGAACCAGAGCTCAGCCATTCCATTGAACGGCCACTCTTTGTGGTGCTCGATCGCCGGGTTCTGCCTGTAGCGCCTGAGCCCGGGCAGCTTGCGGACCAAGACAGGATGCTCGACGTTCCACTTGTACAGGAACTCATCCCGGCTCAGGCCCACCTTGGCTTTGAGGACTGCAACCACCTTGATCATCCGCGTCTCCTTAGGCCGGTGTGACAGCCTGGCGGCGCTCTACCGGCACAGCCTTGCGGCGGCCGTAGAGGTCCAGGCGGACCATCAGGTCCGAACGGAGCTCGTTGGCAGGGACAACAGCCTCGACGGCGTTGGCATTGGCGATCTTGAAGACGTCGATGCCCTCGGCGTACTCCGCTTGCTTCTCGGCAATGAACCTACGGCGCTCTTCCGGATCCTCGATTTCGTGGATCTGGTTGTAGTAGACGCCGTTGACAGCAGCATCAGGGCCCATCAAGGCGGGACGCGCGGTTGGCAGGGCAATGACGGCGTCCGGGTTCATGGGGGCTCCGGACATGGCCAGGTAGCCGCCGCCGTAGGCCTTGCGGACCAGCACCGTGATGCGCGGGACGCGGCACTCGGAGACAGCGAAGATCATCTTGGCGCCGTGCCGGATGATGCCTTGGCGCTCCACCGCCGAGCCGATCATGTACCCGGCAATATCCACCAGGAAGATGATGGGGATGTTGTAGGCGTTGCAGATCCAGATGAACCGCGCGGCCTTGTCAGAGGAATCGGGGAAAATCGAACCGCCCATATGCTTCGGCTGGTTTCCCACCAAGCCCACTGGCCGTCCACCGATCCGGGCGAAGCCGGTCAGCATCTCCGGCGCGAAGAGTTCCTTGTACGGGAACCAGCTGCCCTCGTCCACCAGGGATTCAACGAACTCCTCCATGTCGAAGACCTCAGCCTCACGCAGGGGGACGATGTCCTGCAGCGAGCGGCCCGGCCGTGGTTCCAGAGCCGGGGCAAGGGGCGCCGGCTGCTCCCAGTTGGCTGGAAGGAAGCTGAGCCACACCCGGATGGCGGCGATGGCTTCTGCGTCATCTTCCACCAGGACGTCGCCCAGGCCGGAAACGCTGCAGTGCATTTCTGCGCCGCCCATCTCCTCCAAGGTGACCTTCTCCCCGGTAACCATTTCGGCCAGGCGTGGCGAACCCAGATACGCCGTGGCATGCCCGCGGACCATGATGGTCATATCGCACAGGGCAGGGACGTAGGCCGAGCCGGCCGGGGACGGGCCAAACAGTGCGCACACCTGCGGAACGCGGCCGGAGATCTGGACCTGATTGTAGAAAATGTTGCCCCAGGCATGGCGGCCGGCGAAACTCTCGAACTGCTCGTCGATGCGCGCACCGGCGGAATCGAACAGGTAAACGAGCGGGATTCCCGCCGCGTTGGATTTCTCCTGGGCGGCGGTGATTTTCTCGAAGGTACGGTTGCCCCACGTGCCTGCCTTGACGCTGTAGTCATTGGCGATGACGCACACCTGCCGGCCATCGACCCGGCCGAACGCGATGACGACGGCGTCTCCCGGGAGTCCGTCTTCAAAGCGGGCCAGGAGGCCGTCTTCGATGTATTCGTTGTCATCAAACAGCAGGGCGAGGCGCTCGCGCACCAGCAGCTTGCCGGATTCGATGATCTTCTTGCGGTTCTTCTCTGAACCGCCCAGCCGCGACTGTTCGAGCTTCTCCTGGAGAAGTTCGTGCACGGTGGGGGCTTCGGCAGTCGCCGTCGACGCCTCTGCTTCCGCGATCGTGGTGGTGCTCATACAGGCCTCCAGTTGAAACAGCAGGGTAAATACTTAGGTGTTATCCGTATTGGAACGCGTGACCGCTCGTCTCCTCCGCTAAGAGCGGTAGTCGATCTCCAGGTCAACGATTTCCTGGTCCTCAAGGTTCACAACGATGTTGTCCGGGGTGCGGGTGGTCATCCAGACCAGTTCCTCGGTCTTGCTGGCATTGCCTTCGATGTGCGGCATGTACGGCGGAACGAAGACAAAGTCACCTTCTTCGAGGTAGACAATCTCACCGTAGCCTTCGCCATAGCGGATGAAGCCGCGGCCCTTGAGCACGTAGCCGCCCGTGTTGGCCTCGCCATGGTGGTGGGCGCCTGAAATCTCGCCCGGGCCCGTGTACACCTTGCCGAACCAAAGGCGCTCTACCGGGCTGTTTTCCTTGCTCACGCCGGAGATGCGGCGGGCGTTCTGCGTCTGGCCCGGGGCAGCTTCCAGCTCGCCCGCCCGGTGAACGCGGAAGATGTCGGTGTTCTTGTTGATGTCGAAGGCGACGTCTGTAGTCATCGCTGGTCCTTTCGAAGTCGAATCGGTGCCCGTTCCGGATCGCCCTAAGCGAGGAACGAACGTCCTTTAGTAAGTATCCAGCGATGACGCCAAGAGGTCAAGACGAACGTTTGTACGTATCAACGAAAGTTAGACCAGCTCTTCATGAGCGATCCGCAGCAAAGGCTATATAGGCTCTCGAATGAGGGAAGTTGCCGCCTCCAGGCAGTACAGCCGGTCAAGCGTGTCCAGAATCTCCATCACTGACTGCTCGCCATGCCTGATCCCGGACCGGTTGGCCATCGCTTGGATAGCCGAAACACCGAGGTCCGGCCTCATGGAGACTGTCTCGTAGGTAAATTCTTGGGCACTGACAATCTGGATGCCACTTGGGATCTTGTCGGCTGGGAAGTCTCGAAAGTTAGCAGTAACGATACTTCCGGCTCCACCGACCACCGCCGCAGCCAGCACGTGTTCATCGTCGGGGTCGGGCAATCCATAGGACCCATCCAGCCCTTCCCAGTTACTCACGATCGAATCCGGAAAGTGAAGCCGCAACTGAGTACCGAGGTGAAGCCCTTTCTTCGCGGCATCCCTTTCTGAATCACCCCGCTTGATGCGTTTCCGTTCTTCATTGATCTGAACCTCTTCGAGGATGGCTTCGCTGAAGACAAAACGGTACGCCCCCTCAAACGCCAGCGACAGCAAAAAGTCACGTTGAGTGCTGGGCCAGAGGACACAACTGTCAAGAAGGGCGGTGAACATGCTCCTTAGCGTTTCACTTCTGCCGGGCTCGGCGCCTGCGGCCTGCTTCTGCCCGGGCAGACTTTAGGTCCTCAATAAGGACCGCCGGGTCTTCATCATCGATGTCACCAAGTGAGGCTAATGCCGCGTACTGCTCCGCTTTTCTCTCGTTCTTGAAAGCCAAAACATCCTCGAGCCTGACTCGCCGATGGGTGGCAGGTTTCTCAAACGGAATTTTGCCTGCATCAAGAAGTTTCACGAGCGTGGGGCGCGTCACGCCAAGGAGCTCTGCTGCCTGTTGTGTAGTAAGCGTCATGGAACTCGGAGTGATTGTGACAGCCAGTCCCTTACGCATAGCCTCCACAGCTCTGACCAGCACATCGTAAATTTCAGAAGGAATCTCCACCTGATCGCCGGCGGTGGGTCCTGACAGGAAGAACTGCGGTCGCGGCGCAGCCCCAGTCCGCTCAGCGTGCGCCTCGATGAAGTCGTAAATCTTGCCCGTTTTTGGAGCTTCGGGGGCGAAGAAGATTTCCTTGACGGCGGCGGGACTTGTGCTCATGGCAGCAGACTCTCTGGATTGTGTATCTGATTCGTCGTTTTTCGTTTTTTTCGTTTACGTTCTTCTTATCGTAGCTTCCGCATGGCAACGCGGTCGAGTGTGGCAACGAAGTCATGGGCGGGTTGCAAGACTTCACCTGCGGCAGACACGAGTCCGGCGCAGGCGGCTAAGGCGCGATGGAGCTAAAGCGTCAGGCCGGGACCTTCTCGCCAGAGCCCACCTTGGGCGCTTCCGCGGTAGGGCTGCCGGGGACGCCCTGGGCGTAGAGCCAGTCGTTGTACTGGAAGTCGTTGTCCTTGCGGCTCTTGAAAAGCAGGTTGCGGAGGGTGCGGCCAATGCCTGAGACGTGCCACGATTCGCCCCACACGCGGGCTGTGCGCTGCACCCGGGCCGTGCGCTCGGCACGGGCTGAGTTGAAGGCACGGATCGCTTCGTCCCAGCCTGCCGGGTTGATTCCTTCCTCGGTAAAGACCGTCCCCGCGCTGGCGTCCTGCAAGACTGCCGCGTCTTCGAGCGCCTGGCAGGCACCCTGCGCGAGGTACTGCAGCATCGGGTGTGCGGCGTCGCCCATGAGGACCATGCGCCCGGCGACCCAGTTTTCGATCGGGTCGCGGTCATACATGGGCCAGCGGATGCCGGTACCCAGATTGGCCAGGGCGGCCTGGACGGCCGGGATGCAGTCCTTGTAGGCGGCTTCGAGTTCGTCGACGCCGCCGTACTGCTCCTCACCGCTCTCGAACGACGGGGACTTGAACACGGCCACCGTGTTGAGCAGTTCCCCCTTTCGCAGCGGGTACTGCACCAGGTGGCAGTCCGGCCCGAGGTACACCACAACGTCTTCGAGGTCCGTGGCCGGAGTGTCCGGGGTGATGGGAACGGTACCGCGGTAGGCGACGTAGGCCGACGAAACCGGTTCATCCTGCGCCACCAAGGGACGCAGGATGGACTTGAGCCCGTCGGCGCCGATCACGACGTCCGCCTCATAGTTGTCCCCGGAGGCGGTCCGGACGATTCCCTTGCCGCCAACAGTTTCGACGCTTTCAACCAGCACATCGTTGACCAGCTTCACGCCGGCAGCCTCGCATCCTTCGAGCAGCACACGGTGCAGGTCGCTGCGGTGGATCACGACGTACGGCGCGCCGTAGCGCTCCTCGAACTCGCCCTTCAGGCTTTGCCTCGTGAGCTCCTCGCCCGTCACGGCATCCCGGAAGACCAGGTGCTTCGGCTGCACACCGATTTCCAGCGCCTTCTCAAGGAGACCCCAACGCTTGAGCACGCGGGAGGCGTTCGGAGCCATCTGCAGCCCCGCCCCTACTTCGCCGAACTCCGGGGCACGTTCCACGAGGGTCACGCTGGCGCCGTTTTCGCGCAGGGCCAGGGCCCCCGCGAGCCCTGCCATACCGCCTCCGACTACCAGGACTTCGGTGGAATTGGCGTGCTCAGTCATTTGTTGCTCCTTGTTTTGCTTTGATGGTGAGACCGACGACGGCCAGCAGCATTGCGGCTGCAGCGGCGGCCCCGGCGAACGTGAGGAAGTTGGAGTTGACACCCAGCCCGGCTGCCAGGAGGAGGCCGCCTACCTGGGGTGCCACCACCGCGCCGATCCGGCCGGTTCCGAGCGCCCAGCCCAGCGCGGTACCGCGCAGATGGTCCGGGTAGTGGCTGGCCACGGCGGCGATGATCAGGCACTGCGTGCCGTGGGTACCGACGCCGGCCAGCACCAGTGCGAGGTAGACCACCGACACCGGCGACCCGGCCAAAAGGACCAAAAGCCCGACGGCGGCGACGGCGGCCGCTGCTATCGCCGTCGGAATCGGTCCAAAGCGCGTTCCCGCCCAAGCCGTGATGACTGAGCCGGCAACCGCGCCTAGGTTCAACGCAAGGGCGAAGGTGAGCGCCGAACCGAGGTTGTAGCCTGCGATTTGCATGAGGTTCGGCAACCACGTGCCGAGTCCGTACCAGGCGAACAGCGTGGCGATGGTGGCCACGGCAAACAGTACGCTGACGCCCAGGTAGGGGGCGCGCAAGAGGGAGGAGAAGCCGATCGGCTCCTTGCCTGCGGCCATGGGCTTGGTGGAGCTGAGTGTTTCGGGGATGTACTTGATGCCAAGCGGCACCACAACCACAAGGGCGATCACAGCGATCAGGAACATGGCCGGCCAGCCGAAGGCCGGAATCAACGGGATGCCCACCAATGCAGCGATCGAGCCGCCAATGGGCACGCCGGACATCATGAGGGTGGCCACCGTTGAACGCCACTTCGCAGGAACGAGTTCGGCTACCAGCGCGTTGGCAGACGGCACGAGTCCGCCGAGGCCGATTCCGGCGAGGAGCCTCAAGCCACCAAACACGGCTGCGTTCGGGGCGAAGGCGCAAAGAATGGTGAAGACGGAGAAGACGACTGCGCATCCCAGGATGGTCCGGCGCCTCCCCCACGAGTCGGCCATCCGGCCGGCGAAGATGGCGCCGATCATCATGCCCAGGAACGCCATGGAACCGATGGTCCCCGCCGTGGCCTTGGTGAGCCCCCAGGTGGTGTCTGCGATCAGCGAGGACTGGACGGTGCCGTAGACAATGAGGTCGTACCCGTCGAAAACCACAAGGAGCCAGCAGACCAGGACGGCCATGGCAGAGCGCCTGGAAAACGTCGGTGAGGCTCCGGTTGCCGGCCGTTGCGACTCTGCAGCGGGAAGTGTGTGATTCATGGCACCAACTGTCAGGTGAACACGAAGCGATGCACCATACAATTCTGTTGTGCAGAATAAGATCCCGGGCCCGGGCAGCCGGAAGCCGGTCCAAAAGCGGCCCACCTACTCCATCGAGGCCGTGGACAATGCGCTGCAACTCCTGCAGCTTCTCCGCGATGTTGGCACTTTGCGGCTCAAGGACGCTGCGGCAGAGCTCGGAGTAGCACCGTCAACGGCCCACCGTCTACTGGCCATGCTCGTTTACCGGGGCTTCGCCGTCCAGGACGAAAACCGCCGCTACGTACCGGGGCCGGCCATGGGCGTGGGGCCCGCCGGGCTCAGCTGGACACGCCAACTGTGCAGTATCGCGCAACCCCACATGGAACTGCTGTCCGCCCGCCTGGACGAGACGGTCAACCTCATGGTCCGGGTGGGGACGAAGGTCCGCTTCCTGGCCACCGTGGAAGGCGGGAACGTGCTCCGCATAGGCGACCGGCAAGGGACAGTCATGCCTGCGGACAAGACCTCCGGCGGCAAGGCCATGCTGGCGGAGCTTGACCCTGCCCTGATCGGACAGCTGTTCCGCAGCCACAACGCCGGGATCGGCGGCGATACCATCCCGGAGGCCGATTACGGCCCCTTCCTGCGGGAGCTGGAGAGCATCCGCAACAACGGCTTCGCTGCCAACTTCGAAGGCACCGAAGAAGGTGTCAGCGCACTGGGCATGGCGCTGCACAACAGGGCCGGGGCTGTGGTGGGGGCCCTGACGGTCGCCACGCCATCCACCCGGTTCCGTAAGGTGTTCGACGCCGGCCTGGTCGCCGAACTGCGGGAATCGTGCCGCCAAGTGGAGATCGATATCGCAGCCAACCCGGTTGAGGAAGTTTCCTAAATTCTGCTCTACAGAATTTGATGGGTTCACCGTACCCACCCTCCCTAGTGTCGAACTACGCCACATTCCGTTCCGACCTACCGAGGAGGCCTCGTGTCCATCAGCGCCGAGAACACGACCCATGAATCAATCGCCGCCGCGCATGTTGCCCCGGAACCTACTCCGGAAGAGCAGGTTCAATTGGATCAGCTCTACAAGGACTTCGACGCGGAGAACCTGATCCCGTTGTGGACCGAGATCGGCGAACTGATGCCCATGGTGCCGTCCCCGAAGGCCGTGCCGCACGTGTGGCGTTGGAACGACCTGTACCCGCTGGCCGCCCGGGCCGGAGACCTTGTCCCGGTGGGCCGGGGTGGCGAACGCCGGGCCATCGCCCTGGCAAACCCCGGCTTGGGCGGGACGCCTTACGCCACACCTACGCTGTGGGCGGCCATCCAGTACCTGGGTGCCCGGGAAACTGCACCTGAGCACCGCCACTCGCAGAATGCCTTCCGGTTTGTTGTGGAAGGCGAGGGCGTGTGGACCGTCGTCAACGGAGACCCGGTCCGGATGTCCCGCGGCGACTTCCTGCTGACCCCGGGCTGGAACTTCCACGGCCACCACAATGACACCGACCAGCCCATGGCCTGGATCGACGGCTTGGACATCCCGTTCGTGCACTACGCCGACGCGGGGTTCTTCGAATTCGGCACCGAGCGGGTTACCGACGAGGCCACCCCGGACATCTCCCGATCCGAGCGTCTCTGGGCCCACCCCGGACTGCGCCCTCTCTCCGGGCTGCAGGACACCGTCAACTCTCCCATCGCCGCCTACCGCTGGGAATACACGGACGCCGCCCTGCGCGAACAGCTGCTGCTCGAGGACGAAGGTCACCCGGCCACCGTCTCGCAAGGCCATGCGGCCATCCGCTACTCCAACCCGACCACCGGCGGGGACGTCATGCCCACCATCCGGGCAGAATTCCACCGCCTCCGCGCAGGCGCCGCTACTGAACCGCTCCATGAAGTCGGTTCCAGCGTGTGGCAGGTCTTCGAGGGCACCGGCAGCGTGGTGTTGAACGGCGAAACCAAGCAACTGGCCAAGGGCGACCTGTTCGTCGTGCCGTCCTGGCAGGAATGGTCCCTGCAAGCCGACACCCAATTCGACCTCTTCCGCTTCAGCGACGCACCCATCTACGAACGACTGAACTTCAACCGCAGCTACTCCGAAGGACGCAACAAGTAATGAGACTCCTCACCCTCCGCACCGAAGCCACCACCGGCAAGGGCACCCTTGCCGTCCGCCAGGACGGGGACACCCTCACAGAGATTCCCGGCTTCGCCGACGTCGGAGAACTTTTGGCCGACCCCAACTGGGAAGAAACAGCCGAGGCGGCCAACGGCGCAACGCACGCCCTCGACGGCGCCGACCTTGCCGCCGTCGTGCCTGCACCTGGGAAGATCATCTGCGTCGGCCACAACTACCGCAACCACATCAAGGAAATGGGCCGGGAGGTCCCCGAACACCCTACGCTGTTCGCGAAGTACCAGGAATCGTTGATCGGCCCCAACGACGACCTCGCGCTGCCGCAGGAATCGGACACCGTGGACTGGGAGTCCGAGCTCGCAGTGATCATCGGCAAGAAGGGCCGGCGCATCTCCGAAGCCGACGCCGCCGACCACATTGCCGGGTACGCCGTCCTCAACGACGTCTCCATGCGCGACTACCAGTTCCGCACCATTCAGTGGCTGCAGGGCAAGACCTGGGAAAACTCCACCCCGTTCGGACCCGCCCTGGTCACCAAGGACGAGTTCACCGGCGGCCTCATGACCACTGCAGTTGACGGCGAAATCCAGCAGCAGACGCCCACCGAAGACGTCGTGTTCACGCCGGAATTCCTGGTCTCCTACATCTCCACCATCATCACGCTCAACCCCGGCGATGTGATCGCCACCGGCACCCCGGGCGGCGTGGGCCATGCGCAGGAGCCCAAGCGCTACCTACAGGAAGGCGAACTGCTGACCACCACCATCGAAGGCCTCGGCCAGCTGAACAACCGCGTGGTCAAGGAAGCCTGATGGTCGCCCGCCACGACCTCACCACCAATCCGCGCCTGCAGGAAGAACTCCTGCAGGCGCGGCGGGGCACTGCTTTCTTCGCCCGTAAGCTCAACGAACTCACCGATGAAGAGCTCGACGGCGGAACCCGGCTTCCGGGCTGGACGCGCCGCCATGTTGTGGCACACGTGGGCTACAACGCGAGGGCCATCGCACGCCTCATCGAATGGGCGGCAACCGGCGTGGAAACGCCGATGTACTTCTCGCCCGAGGCACGGAGCCACGAGATCGAGTTCGGTTCCACCCTCACCCCCATCGCGCTGCGCAACCTGTTCGACCACTCCGCAGTCCACCTCTCGGTGGAATGGCGCGATCTCCCCGACGCCGACTGGTCCAACGAGGTGCGGACCGCCCAAGGACGCACGGTCCCGGCTTCGGAAACGGCCTGGATGCGCACCCGTGAAGTGTGGATGCACGCGGTGGACTTGGACAACGGCGCCACTTTCAAGGACATTCCGGCCCCTGTGCTGGAACGGCTCCTGAAGGACATCACGTCCACTTGGCGAACGCGAGGAGCAGACGCCGGTCTGCTGATCAAGGTGAGCGGCACCGACCTCACGTTCGGCGACACTAGCGCCGCCGACCCTACGATCGTCACCGGGCCCCTGCCCGCCGTCGTCGAATGGGCCGCCGGACGCGGCAGCAGCGGTGTGGCCGCCGCCGGCCCGGCCGCACCGGCCGGCGAGGTGCCTGTTGCGCCCAAGTGGATCTGATACCTGACATCCTGAAGGGGTGACGAACCTTTCGACTGAGGCGCCGCGGACAGCCCTCACATGGAAACTGCTGCCCGCGGCCCTTCTCTCCGCTTCCGCGGTGCCGTTGTTTGCCATCCGCGACGACGCGACGGGCTACTCGCTGCTCGCCCTCAGCCTGATAACGGCAGCATTCATTGATCGTCAGCTCCTGCGGCACCTGGCCTTGGTGGCGGCGGGCGTGGTTATTATCAGCCTCGTACCGCTCAACGCGGACCTCAGCTTGGAACACATGGCCCTCATGGGCGGGGCCCTGGCTTTGGCAGTACTGGTCCCGTGGCTTGTTTCGCGCTTCCTCTACCGGGAAAAAGTCATCCGCTTCCCCGTCAATACAGGCCGGAAGTGGCCGCTCGCGGCAAAGCTCTACTTGGTGGGAGTAGTCGCACTGGGCTACTTCATCCTGCCCGCCTACCTGATCAATACGGGCGTGTACACGAACTGGCCGGACGCCTCGGACCCCACCATCTTCTGGCGGCTGTTCCTTGGCGTGAACACCGTGGGAATCTGGGACGAGCTGTTCTTCATCTGCACAACATTCACCCTGTTGCGGCAGCACTTTCCGGATTGGCTGGCGAACCTGCTGCAGGCCGTGGTGTTCACGTCATTCCTTTGGGAGATCGGCTACCAGGCCTGGGGGCCGCTGCTGACCTTCCCCTTCGCACTGCTTCAGGGCTACACGTTCAAGCTGACCAAGTCCTTCACCTACGTGGTGTCAGTGCATTTGATCTTCGACTTTGTGCTGTTCCTTGCCCTGGTGCATGCCCACAACCGCGACTGGCTTCCGATCTTCATCTATTGAGCCCGCAGCAGCAATAGCGCACTGGATGCGATGAAGGGACTACTCCCAGCTGGTGTTCTCCAAGGAGATCTCCTTGGCCATGTCATCCAGGAACCGCATCACGACTTGCCTTTCGGCGGGGGTCAACCGAGCCGCTGCAATGAACTTCCGCGCGTGCTGGCGCCCCACAGTCCGCATCGCCGCCGCATGCGTTTCCGGGGTGATGGAGATGGCCAGGGCCCGCCGGTCGGAGGGGTGCGGCTCCCGCGTGATGTGCCCGGCACGCTCCAAGCGGTCCAGCAATTTGGTGGTGGACGCCGTCGATATATGCAGGTGCGCGGCTATGGCGCCGGGCGTCGCCAGCACATTACTGTTGGCACAAACAATGAGGTAGTGCAGTGCCCGCATGTCGGAGGCGTTAAGACGCATGTACTTGAGCGAAGCTTCGGATAACCGTTGTTCGGCCTCGCTGAGCCTGCCCATGGCAGCCATCAGCTCGTTGATCTGCCTCAGATCGTCCTCGCTAAGCCCCTCCCGGTCCACAAGCTCATGCAACGGATCGTTGGCATCCAGGTTATAGAGACGGGAAGAGGGCTGGCCGTCAACTTCTTCCCTTTTAAGCATATGGGTATGTTACACCTATCTGCCTACATGATAGTCTTCTTTCTAGCTTGTCTAGCAATTATCGGCGTTGAAGGAAGGCTCAGGAATGAACACAGTAGAGATGGTGGTCCTTCTAGACGACGCCGGGCGGCACATCGGCGAGGCACGCAAGTCCGAGGTCCACACGACCGAAACCCCGCTCCATTTGGCCTTCTCCTGCTACCTGATGAACCACGCGGGTGAGGTCCTGTTGACGCGGCGCTCCCCCGAAAAGAAAGCCTGGCCCGGAATCTGGACCAACAGCTTCTGCGGTCACCCAGGCCCGGGGGAAGAACAAGAAGAGGCCGTGATGCGCAGGGCCCGCTTCGAACTGGGCACGGACGTGACGCGGATTGAGATGGCGCTCCCCGACTTCCGCTACAGGGCAGTGGACCCCTTCGGCATTGTCGAGAACGAGATCTGCCCCGTCTACACAGCCCTCATACACGGTGAACTGAAGCCCAACCCCACGGAAGTCGCGGACTGGGTCTGGGTGACGCCGGACCTGTTGTCCGGGGCGCTGGAGCACTCCGCTTCCGCATTCAGCCCGTGGCTTGCCATGCAGTTCCCCCAGCTCATAAAGTCCGGGGCCCTCCAGGCCGGAGCGAGGGCATGACTCTCATGGCGAACGTCGTCCGAACCCGCTCACACCTCTGTTCCGCCATCGAAGGCGAACTGACAGGCCTCATATCTGCGCGTTCCAACTCGGCACGGGCCTACGGGCCGGAGTTCAGCCGACTCTGGGACATTGCCGGCGAGAACATTCTCGGTGGGAAATTCGTGCGGCCGTTGCTGCTCGTGGAAACCTACGACGCTTTCGACGAACACGCCCGGGACCGCAACACGGCCGTCCGCATTGCAGCCGCGATCGAGCTGCTGCACTACGCGTTCCTGCTCCACGACGATGTGATCGACGGCGACCTCGTCCGCCGCGGCCGCCCGAACCTGGTGGGAGCTCTCCTTGCCGAGGCTGGCCAACTGCCGCCGATGGATCAAAGGCCCGACGTCGGCCGTCCGGACAGCGCCCTGCACTGGGCACAAACCGGTGGCATCCTCATGGGCGACATGCTTCTCGCTGCTACCCACCAGGCTTTCGCCCGCGTGGACCTTTCCCACCCGCTGCGCATCCGACTCCTGGACCTCCTGGAACACACCATCAACGAAACCGTGGCGGGCGAGCAACTGGACGTGGGACTCGGTGACGGCATCATCGCACCGGAGCTCGAAACCATCCTCACCATGTGCGGCTACAAGACGGCAACGTACACGTTTGAGCTGCCCCTGCGGGCAGCGGCGACCCTCGCCGGCGTCGATCCTTCCGTGGAGTCCGCGCTTGCCACGGCGGGACGGCATCTGGGCCTGGCCTTCCAGCTCCAGGACGACTTCCTTTCGACCTTCGGGGATCCGCGCCGGCACGGCAAGGATCCCTTTTCCGACCTCCGCGAAGGCAAGCAAACCGCCATCATCGCCTACGCCCGGAAAACCAGCGCATGGGCGGAGATCGAGCCATGGTTCGGCCGGCCCGATCTCTGCACTCAGGACGGCGAGAATGTCCGCCGCCAGCTCTCCGAATGCGGCGCGGAAACGTTCGTCCAAGGCCACATCGACCAACAGACGCGGGCGTTTCACGATGTCCTCGCGGACACAACCAACCCCATCCCGGACAAGGTCCGCAACGTCCTGCTGGACCTGGCAGCACAGCTTGAAGGACGGCAATCATGAGCGTCGACGTCGACACTTCCTTTACGCAGTTCACCCGCACGGCCGAGCGTGCGGCCAACCAGGTGATTTCCGCCTACTCGACTTCCTTTGGGCTGGCCACCCGCCTCTTGGGCCCGCGCCACCGGCAGCACGTACGCAACATTTACGCGTTGGTGCGGGTGGCCGATGAACTCGTGGACGGAGTTACCGCGGAGGCGGGCCTGAGCCGACGGCAGCAGAGCGAAGCGCTCGACCACTTCGTGGACGAAACACACCGTGCGCTGGAGCTTGGCTACAGCAGTGACCTCATCATCCACGCTTTCGCGCAGACAGCCCGCGCAGCAGGCATCGACGCTTCACTGGTGGATCCGTTCTTCGCGTCGATGCGCACGGACCTGGGCGGGCAGGATGCTGCCCCGGCTGCACCGCTGCGCTTCGACTCCGCAGCCCACCAGGGCTATGTCTACGGCTCGGCAGAAGTAGTGGGCCTGATGTGCCTGCGCGTTTTCATGCGGGGCCAAAGAATCGACGACGCCGATGCCGCCGCACTGGAGTACGGCGCGGGAAGGCTCGGGGCCGCCTTCCAAAACATCAACTTCCTCCGCGACCTCTCCGACGACACCGCCCGGCTCGGCAGGAGCTACCTGGGCACGGCGGACCATCTCGAGGACCGGGACCGGATGGAGTGGATCAGCACCATCCACGCCCAACTGGCCGATGCCAACGCCGTCATCCCGCTGTTGCCGCATGACGCCCGTGCCGCCGTCAGGAGCGCCCTGGCCCTCTTTGCGGCGCTCACCCGCCGGCTCGAGCGGACGTCCATCGCCGAACTCTACGAATCCCGCGTCCGTGTTCCGGACGTCTTCAAAGCCGGCCTGGCTGCCCGCGCAGTCGCCGCCACGTGGTTGGAGCCCCGCGCATGACTTGCAGCACCAGGACCGTAGTAGTGGGCGGCGGCATCGCCGGCCTTGCCACAGCGACCCTCCTCGCCCGCGAAGGACACGAGGTCCAGCTCCTCGAACGGCTCCCCCGTGTCGGAGGCCGCGCAGGCACCTTGGAGAGGGACGGTTTCCGTTTCGATACCGGCCCCTCCTGGTACCTGATGCCCAATGTGTTCGACCATTTCTTCGAATTGCTGGGCACCAGCACCGAAGAACAGCTTGACCTGCGAACGCTGAGCCCCGCCTACCGCGTCTTCAGCGAACCGCACGACGGCGGCCGTCCGGTCCCGCTGACGGTTCCGTTGGGCAGTGACAAGGTCATGGAAACCTTCGAACGCGTGGAGCCCGGCAGTTCCAAGCAGCTGGCAACGTACCTGGCCTCCGCCCGGAACACCTCGGACATGGCGGAGCGGTTCTTCCTCTACAACCCCTTCACCAGGCTGAAGGCCTTGATGCAGCCCGAGGTGGTGCGGAGCCTCCCCGAGCTGGCCAAGTTGCTGGCCATGCCGCTGGAGAAGTTCATCGCAAACCGCTTCAGGGACCCGGTGCTACGTCAGGTGCTGGGCTACCCCGCGGTCTTCCTGGGGACCAACCCGGCCGATGCTCCCGCCATGTACCACCTGATGAGCGCCTTGGACCTCGGTGACGGCGTCCAATACCCCATGGGTGGTTTTTGGCACTTGGTGGAACGCCTTGAGGCCCTCGCCCTCGAAGCCGGGGTACGCATCCGGACCGAGGCGCAGGTCCTCCAGATCACCACGCGCGAGGCCCCACCCAAGTCCCGGGAGCGGTTCACCCCGCGCGGACATTTCCAAAGGCCCGCTCCGCTCCGGGTCCGGAAAACCCGCGAGGTTACCGGCGTTAAATGGCGTGACAGCGACGGCGGCGAACACTTCAGCGTCGCGGACATCGTGGTCTCCGGAGCCGACCTGCACCACACGGAAACCAAACTGCTGGACATCCCGGACCGCAGCTACCCCCGCGCCTGGTGGCAGCGGCGCACCAGCGGGCCGGGAGCGGTCCTGGTGATGCTGGGCGTAAAGGGCCACCTCCCTGAGTTGCCCCACCACTCGCTGTTCTTCACCCGCGACTGGGAGGCCAACTTCTCAGCCATTTTCGGCAGGCCTTCCCGCGTCCCGGACCCCGCGTCCATCTATGTGTGCAAACCCAGCGCAACAGATCCCGGCGTCGCCCCGAAGGACCACGAGAATCTCTTTGTGCTCGTCCCCATCCCCGCCGATCCCTCGCTGGGTGCCGGCGGAGCAGAAGGGGGCGGAGACGCACTCATCGAGGGCATTGCTGATGCCGCAATTGACCAAATCGCGGATTGGGCGGGCATCCCGGATCTCCGCGAGCGCATCGTGGTCCGGCACACCGTAGGACCCGCCGACTTCGCCAGGGACTACAACTCGTGGCGCGGCGGCATGCTGGGCCCTGCCCACACACTGGGCCAAAGTGCCATGTTCCGGGCCCAGAACGCGTCCAAGAAGGTCAACGGCCTCTATTACGCCGGTGCCACCACTGCTCCCGGCGTCGGCGTCCCCATGTGCCTCATCAGCGCCGAGCTTGTCCTCAAGAGGATCCGCGGCGATCACAGCCCCGGACCAACCCGGGTGCAGCATCCTGCCTGGGTTTCAGGCAAGGTGGGCTGATGGGAGTCATCTACCTCGCATCGCTTCTTGCCGGCATCGCTTGCATGCTGCTGCTGGACCACCGTTTCCGGCTCTTCTTTTGGCATGACGCCAAAGCGGCCACGGTGGCCACCGCCGTCGGCCTGGTGTTCTTCCTGGCTTGGGACATTGCCGGAATCGGGCTTGGGATTTTCCTGCGTGGAGAAAGTGCCATTGCCACCGGCATCCTGCTTGCCCCCGAGCTTCCCCTTGAAGAGCCCGTGTTCCTCCTCTTCCTTATCCTGTGCACCATGGTCCTCTTTACGGGCGCGCGGGAGTTCCTGGCGCGGGCCGGGGACCGGAAACGAAAGGGCGGCGTGTCAGCAGCCGCACGCTCTTCGCACGGAAAGCCGGCGCGCGAACGGGAGAACGCATGACGTACTTGTGGCTCGCCCTCGCCTTCGTGGCTGCTGCCGCGGTGGCAGGAGTCGCGTTTGCCCGGGGTGCCGGCCGCCGGCATTGGCAGGCCACGGGTATCGCCTTCGCGGCTTTGGCCGTGCTCACGGCGCTGTTCGACTCCGTCATGATCGGCATGGAGTTGTTCCACTACGATTCCCAGCACCTGCTTGGTGCAAGCATCGGGCTGGCGCCTGTTGAAGACTTCGCCTATCCGCTGGCCGGCGTGTTGGCCCTTCCCGGCTTGTGGGCTTGGATGACACGACGCAGGCCAACACCGGACGGAAGCAACTCAATCAAGCAGCACCCGGGCGCCAAAGCCGATTCCACCGGCGGGCTCACCGGGCTGCTCCCCCAGGCCTTCGTCGCGTCCCGGCCCATCAGCTGGATCAACACCGCCTACCCGTTCGCCGCGGCCATGCTGCTGACCACCCGCGAGGTCGATTGGGTCCTGATAGTGGGCACGTTCTACTTCCTGGTTCCCTACAACCTGGCCATGTACGGCATCAATGACGTCTTCGACTACGCCTCGGACCTGAAGAATCCACGAAAAGGCGGGATCGAGGGTGCCCTCCTTGCGCCGGGGCTGCACCGGCCCATGCTGTGGCTCGCGGCCGTCACCAACGTCCCGTTCCTGGTGGTCCTCGCTGCTGCAGGCGGCCCGGCTTCGTGGCTGCCGCTGCTGGTGAGCGCCTTCGCGGTGGTTGCCTACTCGGCGGCAGGGCTGAGGTTCAAGGAACGCCCCGTACTGGATTCCATCACGTCCAGCACGCACTTTGTGAGCCCGGCAGTGGTGGGGCTGGCTATCGCCGGAGCCACGGTCACGCCCGGCTTGGTCATCCTGCTCGCAGCTTTCTTCATGTGGGGCATGGCCGCCCACGCGTTCGGCGCCGTGCAGGATATTGAACCGGACCGGCAGGCCGATATCGCTTCGATCGCCACAGTCTTCGGTGCCCGCAGGACCGTGCGAACCGCCGTCGTGCTGTGGCTCCTTGCCGGGCTCGCCATGCTGGCCACTCCCTGGCCCGGGCCGCTGGCGGCCCTGATCGCCATCCCCTACATCGTCAATTGCGCCCGCTGGTGGAACGTGACGGATACGACGGCGGCGCGCACCAATGCGGCGTGGCGGCGGTTCATTTGGCTCAATTACGGCTCGGGGTTCCTGGTGACGCTGATCCTCATCCTCCAGTGGAGCCTCACGTCATGAAGGCTGCGAATCCCCCGCTGCAGAACCTGCTTCCCCGTGACCGGTCGCGCCATCCACTGTGTTCAGGTCATCCGCTGTGTTCTCGTCGTCGACTGTTTCCAGGGCTTGGCGCATATCCCTCAGGAAAGCCGTCACCACGGCAGCTTCCTCCGGGCTCAGCGCGCTTGCCACGTCCATCATTCGGCGGTGCATGCCGCCCAGGGTATGCCGGACTTCCTGGTCCGAAGCCGGTGTGGCCCGGAGGATCAGTGCCCGCCGATCCGTCGGGTGCGGTTCGCGGCGGATGTGGCCGGACTCCACGAGGCGGTCAATCAGGGTGGTCATGGACGCGGAGGTTATGCCGAGCCGCTCGCCCAGGTCCTTTGGTTTCATCACGCGACCATCGGCTTCGGCCTCGAAGAGGTACCGCAGGGCCAGCAGGTCCTTTTCGCCCATCAGCATGGATGAACGCGTCCGGCGCCGCATGGCTTGCTCGGACACCCTGTAGTCCCGCAAGGCGTTCAGGACGTCTACGGCCATTTCCTTCTGCACCGGGTCTTTTCCGTACCAATAACCCTTCGCGTGGTGATCCGCGCCCATCCCGTATTTCCTTCGATCAGCTTAAAGCTCGTTTCCCTAGCATCTGATACTAAGTCCCGGCACGTGCCGGAAGGAAAGAGGCTGACAAAGTGAATATTCCAGAATCCACCGATTCGACGGCCCGGAATGACCTTGCGCGCCAGATTTTTGTGACCCTGAGCCTGGTTGTCTGCGTTGTTGGCTCCATGATCGGCGTCGGTGTTTTTGGCGGAACTCCCATCGCCCAAGCGGCGGGCGGCGCCCTCAGCGCGGACTCCACGTTGCTTGCGCCGGCCACGCCAGCGTTCTCCATCTGGTCCGTGATCTACACGGGGCTGGTGGCTTACACGGCATGGCAGTGGCTGCCTTCGCAGAAGAGCAATTTACGCCAACGGTCCCTGGGCTGGGTGGTTGCGTCTTCCATGCTGTTGAACGCAGCGTGGATCCTGTCCGTCCAGGCGGGTTGGCTACCGGTGAGCGTGCTGGTGATCGTTGCCCTGCTGGTGGTCCTGGTAGTTGCCTTTCGGCGCTATATTTCACGGCGGCCCGGGTCATGGCCGGAAGCGGTGGTGGTTGACGGAACCCTCGGCCTGTACTTTGGCTGGGCGAGCGTGGCCGTCTGCGCGAACATCGCCGCAGCCTTGAAGGCCGCCGGTTTCTCCGGTTTTGGTTGGCGACCGGAAGTTTGGTCAATCGCCGTGCTCGTGGTGGTGGCCGCCGTCGGAATCGCTTTGGCCATCAAAGGTGAGGGACGTCTGGCACTGGCAGCCGCCATCGCGTGGGGCTTGGCTTGGATTACTGTAGGCAGGAGCGCGGACTCTCCCGAGTCCGCACCTACGGCCATAGCTGCAGCCGCTGCCGCAGCCGCCGTCCTGGGAGCCGCAATCATCGTGCGGACCCGTTCCATGGCAGCCCCTGCGCGCGTGCGCAGCGGGCAGGAAAGGTAGTTCGCTTGTTAGGTGAGGGGCAGGCTCCCACATTTGGAGCCATGAGTGACCAAGAGAGGTCCGACGACTTCGAGCAACTGGTGGACCTTATCTCCGGCACGGAAGACATCAAGGATTTCCTGGATGGCCTGACCAACTTCTCGGCCGACATGATGAGGCGCGCCACCGGAGTGGACATCGAGTGTGCCGTGACGCTGCGCCGCCGCAAGCGGACAGCGACCATCGGCGGCAACAGCGAACGCGCCATCATCCTTGACCGGATCGAACAACGCCTTGGCGAGGGTCCGTGCGTGGATGCGCTGGAATCCGGCGAGCTCAAGGTCCTCGAGGACGCGCACAAGGATCCGCGGTGGCCCGTGTACGCGCAGGAGCTGCTCGCCGAAGGCATCACCAGCGCACTGGGCGTGCCCATGGAACTGGGGGACGATTCCAGGGCGGTCCTGAACTTCTTCGCTCCCAGCCCCGGGGTCTTCACCACCAAGGCGATCGCCGATGCGGTCCTCTTTGTCAAGATGTCCAGCAAGGCACTCCACCTTGCCGTCCGGATGGCAGCCTCCAACCAACGCGGCGACGACCTCCAGTCGGCCATGCAGAGCAGGACCGTCATTGACCTTGCGTGCGGCATCATCATGTCGCAAAACCGGTGCTCACACGACGAGGCTTTTGCGATCCTCCGGCGTGCTTCCGGCAGTGGGAACCGCAAACTGCGCGACGTGGCCCAGGCAATCGTTGACAGGGTTGCCGGGACGCCGCAGACGAACAGCACTCATTTCGACGAGTAATCAGGAAGACGAGCAGTCAGTAAACTGGGTATTATAAACTCGTTTTACGAACTTTTAGCGTAATCATTGAATGACATAACTCACATTCTGTAAGCTACTTTTCAAGTCACGCAGCCGGCTTCCTTCGCTCTACTTTCGGGAGGTCCGCATGGCCCCCAACACCGTCAAAACCACCTACTCGCATGGCGTAGCGCCGTTCGCAGCCCCCATAGCTCGACGAGGAGCATCAAGGCCGCACGACCTGCCCAACAAGCCCGACGCGCTCCTTGGCGCCATCGCGGTCCGCCAACTATTCCGGCGCTGGCCGCTGGTCCCGACGAGGGAATTGGAACGCATCCGCCACGTCCTGGTCCATTGCGACCAATTGGGCTCGGCGGACTCGCACCATCTCTCCGAACCTGCCAAAGCGCTGCTGGAGCTCATTTCATCGGAACTCGACCGCCGCAGGAACGCCGCGATGGCGGCCCATCCCGCAAGTGGCAGCCCGCGGCCCGCGCGCACTGAAACGCCGACTCTCCCCGCAAGGCGGGAGTCGGCAGTGAGGCGGGAGTCGGCTGCAAGGCGGGAGTCCCCTGCCGCGCGGAAGTCGCCGCCCCGGCAGGAGTCACCGGACCGGCGAGAGGGGAGCGCCGCCTGATGGCAGGACATTTTGAACTGATCGATGCCGTCGGCGGCGACTGTCGGGTTCGCCTGGTAGACGCCGACGGCATCGAACTGGCCCTGTCCATGTGCTTCCATGACAAGGACTCCGCAGCCAAGGGGATCTATTCGCTACGGGAAATCGCGGCCAGCGGCCTCATCGAGGACCACACCCGGCCAGCCCCGGCGCCACCGCTACTGCCCCACGATCGGGAGTCCCGCCGTCGGAAATGAACTCGGGAAGATCGACGGCGGCGGAACGGGGACCGCATCCAGCGGTACCGTAACCGTCGTCGTGCCTACCGTGACGTCCTGGTTGCGGACGTTGACCGGCAACGGTTCCTGGCTGTGGTCCGGTCCGGGGACCAAGGTCAGCGCGATGGATCCCTGGGAGAGTTCCACGGACAACAGGCGTCCTTGGACCTTGAGCCGGAACGCCAGGCCGTCCCATTCCGTTGGCAGGCGCGGATCGAAGCGCAGCACCTCGCCTTGGTCCCGCATGCCTGCGAAACCGCACACCAGCGAACTCCAAATGCCACCGGTCGATGCGATGTGGACGCCGTCGATGGTGTTGCCGTGGGAGTTGTCCAGGTCAATGAAGAGCGCTTCCGTGAAGTGCTTCAGCGCCACGTCGCCGTAACCCACCTCGGCCGCCATGATGCCTTGCACGCAAGCGGACAGGGTGGAGTCGCCCGTAGTGATGGGATCGTAGAAGTCGAACGCCCGCTGCTTCTCCTCAGCGGAGAAGTCCTGCCACTGAAGGAACATGGCCAGGACCGTATCGGCCTGCTTAAGGACCTGGTGGCGGTAAATGACCAACGGGTGGAAGTTCAGCAGGAGCGGGTACTTGGACTTGGGGGTGTTCCAGTCCCAGGGCTCCAGCGTCATGAAGTCGTTGTCCTGGCTGTGGACTTGCAGATGCGGATCGTACGGCAGTGACATGCGTTCCGCGGCCTGCCGCCACACCAGTCGCTCGGTATCGGCGATGTCCTCATGCTCAAGGGACGCTGCCGCACGCAGGTTGAAGCGCGCCATCACGTTTGTGTAGAGGTTGTCATTCACCACGGCCGTGTACTCGTCCGGGCCCGTCACGCCATGGATGTGGAACAAACCGTCCTTGCCGAAGAAGCCCAGCGACGCCCACATGCGGGCCGTCTCGATGAGGAGGTCGGCGCCCACTTCGGCTTCGAATGCTGCATCCCCGCTGGCCCACTCATAGCGGTTGGCCGCGAAAGCGATGGCGGCGGCAATGTGGAACTGTGCCGTTCCCGCGGCGTAATAGGCGCTGGCTTCCAATCCGTTGATGGTCCGCCACGGGAAAAGGGCGCCGTCCACGCTCAGCTCCTTGGCCCGGATACGGGCGTCGGGAAGCATGGCATGCCTGGACTCAAGGACTTTCCGGGCACCGGCCGGGTTGGTGTAGGTGAGGTAGGGCAGGAGGTAGACCTCCTGGTCCCAGAAGTAGTGGCCCTCGTAGCCCGAACCGCTGACGCCCTTGGCCGGAATACCCGCCACACCGGCACGCGCTGTGGCCTGGGAGAGCTGGAACAGTGCCCAACGGACTGCCTGCTGGAGTTCAGGCTGTCCGCCGATCGCAACATCCGCGGTGGTCCAGTACGTGTTGTAGTGGGCCTGGCTCTGGGCCAGGATGTCAGAAAACGGCACCAGGTTTGCTTCCGCTTCCGCGGCCAGGCTCTCGCCACGGTCTTCGGCGTCGTCCGCGGAACCGGCCACGACGTAACTGACCGTCTTCTCCAAACGGAACGGCCCGCCGCCGGTAATGGCCAGCACGTAACGCACCGAGGACTCGTCCTCGGCCACGACGGTCTCGAAGGGCTGCTCGGGCGAGGAAATCCAGTGGTCCACTGCCATGGCCACGCGCTGCCGGGACTCGGAAGTCTCCCATGCCAGGCGCAGCGAGCCATCGGCCCCGTGCAGGTGCAGGGGAAGGAGCACGCGGCCGGCGTGCCGTCCGGAACGCCGGGGATCGTGGACCGAATGGTCCTCCACGGGCTGGTCCTGGCGGTTCACGACGGCGGATGTGATGTCCGCAGACACGTCACGGTCCGCAGTTATGGACAGTTCAAGCCCCAGGCAGCCGCGGGAATCGAACCCCACCGCGCGCCGCTCCACGGTGGTGACCACTGCGCCGGAGCGGCAGGCCCACGTGGTTGATTCCTCGTAGACACCCGTGGAGAAGTCGATGCTCCGGTGGTAGTCCAGCACTGTGGATTCGGACAGGCTCAGGGCTTCGCCGTCGATTGTCACCGTGAAGTTGTTGGCGTCCGGGACGTACACGATGCGCTGGCCGGTGCGGGCAAAGCCGTACGCGTTCTCCGCGTGCTTGATGTCCCAAATCTCATGGAACCCGTTGATGAACGTACCCGGGAGTTCGCCGTCCCCGCGCGTGGAGTGCGCGCCGCGCACACCCAAGTGGCCGTTGCCGAGCGCAAAAAGCGTCTCCAGCGTCCCTTCGTCACCGGGGACGTGGATGTTTTCCACGAGCTTCCACGGTTCGCACGGGAAGCGCAGCCGGTCGGAGCTGATCAGTGCCATGGGCTGTTGAATTCCTTCGAAAAAGTAGGGTTAGAGAAGATCATCGAGGTCGTCGACCACCAAGGTGGCACCAGCGTCCAGCAGCGTCTGCCGGCCCGCCCCGCGGTCCACGCCGATCACCGACATGAAGTTCCCGGCCTTGCCGGCCTGCACTCCGGAGACGGCATCCTCCACCACGATGCATTCCTCCGTGGGAACACCCAGCAGCGAGGCGGCATAGGTGAATGTTGCGGGGTCCGGCTTTCCGGGAAGCCCGACGGCGGCGGCAACCTGCCCGTCAACCACCACCTCGAAGTGGTGGTCAAGCCCGGCGGCCTTCAAGACTGCCGGTGCGTTGCGGGAAGACGAAACCACCGCCACTTTCAGGCCCAGTTCCAGTGCTGCATTGATGAATTTGACCGACCCCGGGTAGGGCTCCACGCCGCGCGTATCCACGATCTGGTTGAAGATCGCGTTCTTACGGTTGCCCAGGCCCTGCACGGTCTCATTCGTGGGGGCGTCGTCTGCGGGCCCCTCCGGCAGGGTGATGCCGCGGGACGTCAGGAAGTCCCTGACGCCGTCGAAGCGCGGCTTCCCGTCGATGTGGTCGAAGTAGTCGCTCTCCCGGTAGCCGTCGGGGTTGCCGGCCTCGGCAAGGTAGCCGTCGAAGAGTTCCTGCCACGCCTGTTCGTGCACCACGGCAGTGGGCGTCAGCACGCCGTCGAGGTCGAAGAGCAGCGCCGAAGCGCCGGTCCAGGCAGTACGAAGATCAGTCATGTGCGTTTTCCGTTTCAGCGCCGGTGGCGCGTGGTCTTGCGTTCGATGAGCTTGGTGTCGAGCAGATGGGTTGCGGGTTGGTTGGGGGTATCGGTATTCAAAAGTCGCTCGCAGAGCAGGTTGGCTGCGAAGGCACCTTGGTCTGCAACGGGCTGGGCCACGGTGCTCAGGCCAAGGAACCAACTCATGGGGTGATCGTCAATGCCGATCACGGACATGTTCTTCGGCACGGACAAGCCGTGTTCGCGCAGCGCCATCAGCGCGCCGAACGCCGCCTCGTCGCAATGGGCGAACACCGCGGTTGGCTTTGCACCCCGGGCGATGAGTTCGGTCATGGCCCGACGGCCGTCGTCTATGCCGGGAGCACAGGCAACCACCAGGTCCGGGTGGACGGTGAGGTGGTGGTCATCCAAGGCACGGCTGAAACCACGGAACCTCGCTGTTGTTGCCTGTTGTCCGCGTCCTTCCGGCTGTGCCGCTGAGGCGACGTCGCTGAGGACGGGTTCGGTATTCGTGAGAACCGCCAAGTCCCAGTGACCCAGCTCCAGCAGGTGTGACGTTGCCTGCCAGGCCGCATGTTCGTCGTCGATTCCAACATTGTCCCACGGAACATTCCGCAGGCCGACGCTGGCCACTGCCAGCCCCGAAGCTTCCAAGGCTTCCACCTCGGAGAGGTCCAGGTCAACATTGAGCAGCAGCACGCCGTCGACTCTTTGCGCCAGTGACTCCAGCCGGCCGAACACCTGCTGCTTCACTGTCTTCTTGTTCCGGAGGCTGATCAGCAGGGTGTCATAGCCGCTGTCGCCGAATACTTCTTCTGCTGCTTCCACTGCCTGGGAAAAGAACCAGGTGGTGGCGGTGGGAGCAATGATGGCTACGGATCCTGTGCTGCCGCCGGCCAGCCGCGAAGCAGCGGCCGAGGCCTTGAATCCGAGCTTGCTGGCGGCTTCCGCCACCTGCCGTTGGGCCTTCTCCGAAACGTTGGGGAGATTCCGGAGTGCCCGGGAGACGGTGCAGATGGACAGTCCGGAGAGGACTGCCACGTCCTGGATGGTCACCCTGTGAGTCCTAACCATGCAACACGGCCTCAACCCTTTCCATACTTGAGCAACACCTTGCGGGGCGGCGCCGTCGGCCACCGCAGCCAAAAGTGTAAGCGCTTACAATTTTGTCATTCAACACTGTGTGGTCGAACATCGGAATGTGACGCGAATCTCACGGAAAGCTTGATTCAAGGGCGCTGGTGACGTCTAATCCCCGACTCCCACTCCCCCTCACCCTCCCCCTCCCCTCCCCCTCCCCTCCCCCTCCCAACTGGGTCGCATTTGTGCGCGTTTTGAGCGCTCAAAACGCGCACAAATGCG
>NZ_JAPDNV010000033.1:0-43095 GCF_026013155.1 Paenarthrobacter sp. PAE-2
ACACTTTCCCCACTCCATGGGGCGCCGACGGCGCGGAACCGCTAGGTCGCAATAGCGCGCGTTTAGGGCCGTCTGAACGCGCACAGCTGCCACTTAGTTGGGAAGGGGGGCCCTAACCTGGGAAGGGCGTTGGGGGCGGGGAGGGGAAACAAAAGACCCGCACCGGCGAACCGGTGCGGGTCTTTATCTGTGCGCCCAAAGGGATTCGAACCCCTGACCTTCTGTTCCGTAGACAGACGCTCTATCCAGCTGAGCTATGGGCGCATTCTTGGTGATTCTCGGCGGTCTATTTCTCTGACCCCCTCGAACCTCAATAAACTTTACAGAAGTTCATGTGAAGTTCCAAATCGACAGACTGTAATCTACCTAACTAGACCGGTCTAGGTGACCTTCGTCACTTAAATCAGCCATTCGGAGACTGGATTCCTTGATTTTCCGCGGTTTTCATTTGCGCGGCCCCCATTTGTCCGATGTCTGACAACGGATTGGTCTGGTCCGCGCCCCCTATCGTTTAGGACACACCACCGAACCCGACGAAGGGAACCGCAATGGGCGATCTGGCGCGACTGCCGCTGCTTGAGAAGGCACCTACTACGCATGCACGCCTGCTGGCCTGGGTCGAAGAAGTAGCTGAACTGACTCAGCCGGACCGCATCCACTGGGTTGACGGTAGCGAAGCAGAAAACAAGAAGCTGACAGACGAGCTGGTTGAGGCCGGCACGCTGAAGCGGCTCAACCCGGAGACGTTCCCGAACTCCTTTGCAGCTTTTTCCGATCCCGCTGACGTTGCCCGTGTAGAGGAGCAGACCTTTATCTGCTCCGAGAACGAGCGCGACGCAGGCTTCACCAACAACTGGATGGCCCCGGCCGAGATGAAGCAGAAGCTGCGCGGACTGTTCGCCGGCTCCATGCGCGGCCGCACCATGTACGTCATTCCCTTCGTCATGGGCCACCTGGATGCTGAAGACCCCAAGTTCGGCGTTGAGATCACCGACTCCGCCTACGTGGTTGCTTCCATGCGCATCATGGCCCGCATCGGCACCGACGTTCTGGAACGCATCACCCGGACCGACGCGTTCTTCGTACCGGCGCTGCACTCCCTCGGCGCACCGCTGGAACCCGGCCAGGCCGACGTCGCATGGCCGTGCAACCCGGAAAAGTGGATCGTCCACTTCCCCGAAGAGCGCTCCATCTGGTCCTTCGGTTCCGGCTACGGCGGAAACGCCCTGCTGGGCAAGAAGTGCTACGCCCTGCGCATCGCCTCGGTCATGGCCCGCGACGAAGGCTGGCTGGCCGAGCACATGCTCATCCTCAAGCTGACCTCTCCCGAGCAGAAGACCTACTACGTCTCCGCGGCCTTCCCCTCCGCCTGCGGCAAGACCAACCTCGCCCTGCTGGACCCCACCATCAAGGGCTGGAAAGTTGAGACCCTGGGCGATGACATCACGTGGATGCGCTTCGGCAAGGAAGGCGAGCTCCGCGCGGTCAACCCGGAAGCCGGTCTTTTCGGCGTTGCGCCGGGTACCGGTTGGGGTACCAACCCCAACGCCATGCGTGCCATTGCCAAGGGCAACAGCATCTTCACCAACGTCGCACTGACCGACGACGGTGGAGTCTGGTGGGAAGGCATGACCGAGGAAACCCCGGCACACCTGACCGACTGGCAGGGCAACTCCTGGACTCCGGACTCGGAGACCCCGGCCGCGCACCCGAACTCCCGCTTCTGCACCCCAATCGACCAGATCGACATGCTTGCCGAAGAGTACTTCAGCCCCGAGGGCGTGGAACTCTCCGCCATCCTGTTCGGTGGCCGCCGCAAGACCACCATCCCGTTGGTCACCGAGGCCCGCGACTGGTCAAACGGCATCTTCATGGGCGCCACCCTCTCCTCGGAGACCACCGCTGCAGCGGCCGGTGCCGTGGGCGTAGTCCGTCGCGATCCAATGGCGATGCTTCCGTTCATCGGCTACGACGCTGGCGATTACCTGAACCACTGGGTGAACCTGTCAGCGAAAGCCAATCCCGAGCGCTTGCCCAAGATCTTCCTGGTCAACTGGTTCCGCCGCACGGCTGAGGGCGGCTTCGCCTGGCCTGGCTTCGGGGACAACGCACGCGTGCTCAAGTGGGCCATCGAGCGGCTCGAAGGCAAGGCCGACGCCGTGGAGACCCCCATCGGCTTCGTGCCGACCGGTGAATCCATCGATCTCGAGGGCCTGGATATGACCCCGGCAGAGGTGGAGGCGGCCGTCCGTGTGGATGCCGACGAATGGACCACCGAGCTGGCCTCCATTGAAGAGTGGTTCGCCAACTTCGGCGAATCGCTCCCGGCGGCGCTGAAGTCCGAGCTGGACGGCCTGAAGAGCCGTCTGGCCTAGACCTCGGGAAGCAGGAACCTCCGGAGGTAAGAACCTCCGGAGGTGCAGAACCTCTTAGGGACAATGGCGTCCCTGAGTGAACGACGACGGCCTGTCACCTTTTGTACAAAAGGTGACAGGCCGCCGTCGTTCCTTGCCTTAGTTGGCGAGCCAGACGTCCGGACCGAAGACCTCGTAGTGGATCCGCGTTGCCGGGATGCCCGCTTCGATGGCCTCGTCGCGGATCTTCTTCATGAAGGGCAGCGGGCCGCACAGGTAGAGCGAGGCATCTGCCGGAAGATCGACTTCGCGAAGCGACATGAAACCTTCTTTGGCGCCGGGCTGCGGAGTCTCAAGCCACAGCTGCAGGTCGGCATCGATCCTGGCGGCGTCGGCGGTCATCTGGCCGCTGAGGGCCCAGCTGTCCATGGAACGCTCGGCGTGCAGCACCAGCACATCGCGGTCAGTGCCGGCATCTGCCAGGGAGCGCAGGATGGAAGCGGTGGGCGTGCAGCCGATGCCGGCCGAAGCGAGAACCACCGGGCCTGCCTCGTCCTTGAGCGTGATTTCGCCATACGGATTGGAGATCTCCAGGATGTCCCCGGGTTCGACGGCGGTGTGCAGGGCGGTGGAGACCTCACCGCCGTCGTTGAGCTTGGTGGTGAAGATCCGGCTGGTGCCGGCGTCGCCGGACAGCGAGTATTGGCGCACCTGGCGGAGGCCGTCAGGAAGGGTGACCTTGACGCTGACGTACTGTCCTGGTTTAGCTTCCGTGACGGGAGTTTCGTCGGCCGGTTCCAGCGTGAAGGTCATGGCATCCTTGCCTGCTGCTTCCTTGCTGACGACGCGCCACGGCATCCACATGCGGGTGTTGGCCTGCGCTGCGTAGAGGTCCTTCTCCAACTTGATCAGGGCGTCCGCCATGAGCCAGTACACCTCGGTCCATGCTTCTGCGATCTCAGGGGTGATGACATCGGCCAGGTCGGCGGCAATGGCTGCGAAGAGGTGTTCGTAAACCACGCCGTACTGCTCTTCGACGATGCCCAACGAAGCGTGCTTGTGCGCAATGCGGGAGAGGACCTTTTCCGGCAGCGTGCCGGGATTGTTCACCAAGTGCGTGGCGAAAGCGGCAATGCTCCCGGCCAAAGCCTTCTGCTGCTCGCCGGAGCGCTGGTTCGATCGGCTGAAAAGACCATCCAGGAGTTCGGGGTGTGCTGTGAACAAGCGGTTGTAGAAATCAGCGGTGATTTCGCCAATCCTTGATCCGACCAGCGGAAGGGTGGCTTCAATGACGGGGCGGGACTTTTCCGAGAGCATGGTTCTCCTGGGGTTGGGGTCCGTGCACCTGCGCCGGACCGGATCAATACATGCATTTCAAATACCTGTATTTAGATCAATTTCTACTCTTCGTAGAAAAGAAGTGCAAATCGAGTGGGTTCGTTACGCCGGAGGTCTCACGCCGTGGTGACGGCGGGCAGGGGGGAGGGTGACGGATCCGTGCCGAACTGGGGACGCAAGCCGATGGTAGCGAAGACCGGATTCATCTGGCGGGCGTGGGGGAGGGATGCGATCACCACGGTGTCGAGTTCGCTGTAGAAGGCTTCCCTTGCCCGCTTCATGGCATGGCGCAAACCACACTCGGTCAGCAGCGGGCAGTCGCCGTTGGGGGATTGGCATTCCGCCGGGTCCTGCCTGCTGTCCAGGTGGCGGAGGAGCTGCCCCACGGTTGCTTTGCGGCCGGCAGCGTTGAGCCGGGAGCCGCCGAGCCTGCCACGTTCGACGTCGATAAGGCCGAGTTCGCGGAGCCGGACCATTGCTTTGCTCACGTGGTTGTACGGGGTGCCGACGGCATTCGCCACAGCCTGAGTGGTCAGCAAAGTCCCCTCGGGCGCAGCTGCCAACACCATGATGGCGCGGAGGCTTACATCTGCGAACGCGTTGATCTTCATCGCTTCACCTAAGGTAGTGCGGGTCTAGTCCACCCAGACTGACGGCTCGTGGGTGTCCGGCTCCATGGGCTCAAAGGTGAACCCGTCGTCCGTTACATGATAGGGAACTATCGCGGCAAGTACGGTGCCGTCCCTGTGTTCGGCCGCGCCGGTGATTCCATCGCAACCATGTTCCGGCAGGCTGGCATCGTAGGCAACGGCTACCGCGCGGTAGTCGTTTCGCCCCTGCTTGAGGAGCTCCTGCACGTCGGCAAGCATCTGCTCAGCATCGAGGTGGCCGTCTTCGTCCGGCTCATTCGGGGTTACCAGGACGATCCTGAGTTCACCGTCATTGGACAAAGTGATTCCGAAGGGGAGGAAGCCGCCGTTCTGCAGGAGGTGTTCCTGGGCCGTGCCTATGGCCGTGCCCAAGGTGTCCCTGAGTTCCTGCTCCGCCGCATTCCCCGCTGCTTGAGGTTCGTGGCTCATATGATGGCTCCCTTATGCCCTGACGATGGCCAGGACGCGGTCGCGGATTTTTTCCATGGTGGGCTGGTCCTTCGCTTCGGCGTTCAAGCGAAGGAAGGGCTCGGTGTTGGACGGGCGCAGGTTGAACCACCAGCTGCCGTCCTTGGCGGTAAATGTGCTGCCGTCCATGTTGTCGATCTCGACGTCCTCGGACTCGAAATCGATCCGAACGCGCTCTACCGCTGCGGCTTTGTCCTCGATCTCGGAGTTGATTTCACCGGAGGAAACGTAGGGCTCGTACTGGCGGCCGAGTTCGGAGAGCGGACCGTCCTGCTCGCCCAACGCGGCAAGGACGTGCATGGCAGCCAGCATGCCGGTGTCCGCATTCCAGAAATCCCGGAAGTAGAAGTGGGCGGAGTGCTCCCCGCCGAACACGGCACTTTCCTGAGCCATCACGGCCTTGATGAAGGAATGGCCCACCCGGGTGCGGACAGCACGGCCGCCGTCAAGAGCGACGAGTTCCGCCACGGCCTTGGACGTGAGCAAGTTGTGGATGATCACCGGAGTCTCTTCCCCAGCGGCCTTTGCCCGGGCGATTTCACGGCGGGCCACCATGCCGGTGATCGCCGAAGGAGACACCGGGTCACCCTTCTCGTCAACAACGAAGCACCGGTCAGCATCGCCGTCGAAAGCCAAACCGATGTCCGCACCGTGCTTGACCACGGCGGCCTGCAGATCACGCAGGTTCTCCGGCTCCAACGGGTTGGCCGGGTGGTTCGGGAACGATCCATCAAGCTCGAAGTACAGCGGAATAATCTCAAAAGGCAGGCCCGGGAGGATTTTGTCACCCAGGACCGCGGGGGTGGTCAACCCCGCCATGCCGTTGCCGGCGTCGACAACGACCTTCAACGGCCGGGAACCGGAAAGATCCACGAGCTTGCGGAGGTACTCGGAATAGTCCTTCAGGACATCCCGCACACCGATCTGGCCACGCGTGGCGGCGGCCGGGATGCTGCCCTGGTTCAGATACTCCTCGGCCAGCGCCTGAATCTCCTTCAAACCGCTCTCCGAAGAGATGGGCTGGGCTCCGGCCTTGGCCATCTTGATGCCGTTGTACTCGGCCGGGTTGTGGCTGGCAGTGAACGTGGCGCCGGCTGCATTAAGCGCGCCGCAGGCGTAGTACAGCTCGTCCGTGGAAATAAGGTCCAGCAACTGCACGTTGGCGCCACGGGTGGCAGCGCCCTTGGCG
Organism: Paenarthrobacter sp. PAE-2; assembly: GCF_026013155.1. NCBI lineage: Bacteria > Bacillati > Actinomycetota > Actinomycetes > Micrococcales > Micrococcaceae > Paenarthrobacter > Paenarthrobacter sp. PAE-2. Next base: position 6,000 of record NZ_JAPDNV010000033.1, read on the forward strand.
AACGCCTGGCTGAACTCGGGCGAGGAAGGCCGCATGTCCCCGCCAACCAGGACGGTCTCACCCTCCAACCCAAGGACGTCGATAAATGCAGCACCCACGGCCTCTACGATCTCGGCCGTGATTGATTCCCCCACGATGCCCCGGACGTCATACGCCTTGAAAGAGGCCGAGAGGTCAAAGGTCTTAGTCTGCTCGCTAGTCACGCGCTCAATCCTACTGTGAGGGTGCAAATGGGCATGAACCGCCTCCCGGCTATGTGGAGAACGGTTGTCCACATAGCCCTTCCTGCCCGTCATCGGTGTCAAGCCCTGCTGCAATACTGGGGACATGGCCAACTTCCCCCAAAATGTCGCTTTTCCTGTGCAGTCGCCTACCCGCCAGCAGGCGCTTGAATGCCTCAGGGAGCTCGTCGGCAACCCGCAATCCGAGTTCCATGACGGCCAGTTCGAGGCCATCGAAGCGCTGGTGGACGCAGGACGCAGGGCCCTGGTGGTGCAGCGAACCGGGTGGGGGAAGTCCGCCGTCTATTTCGTGTCGTCCCTGTTGCTGCGCAGGCGCGGGGCGGGGCCAACCTTGATTGTTTCCCCTTTGCTGGCGCTCATGCGGGACCAGGTGGCCGCTGCGGCACGGGCAGGTGTACGGGCCGTAGCCATCAACTCGGCAAATGCATTGGAGTGGGACACGGTATTGGCCCAGCTGGCGGCGGACGAGGTTGATGTCCTGCTGGTGTCTCCGGAACGCCTGACCAACCCCTCCTTCCGGGAGAACCAGCTCCCCGAGTTGATCCGGCGGACGGGTCTGCTGGTGGTTGATGAAGCGCACTGTATTTCGGACTGGGGCCACGATTTCCGGCCGGACTACCGCCGCATCGCGGACCTGATCACGCAATTGCCTGAGACCGTCCCCGTGCTGGCCACCACGGCAACGGCGAACTCGCGGGTTGTCCATGACATCGAGGAGCAGCTCGGGGAAGGGGTACTGACCATCCGCGGCCCCTTGGGCAGGGAATCCCTGCGGTTGGGAGTGCTTAACCTCCCTGACTCCCGGGACCGCCTGGGCTGGTTGCTCACGCATCTGAACGATCTGCCCGGCAGCGGGATTATCTACACCCTGACCGTTTCCGCCGCCGAGGACACCGCCCGTCTGCTTGCCGAGGCGGGGCACAACGTCCTGGCTTACACAGGACGCACCGACCCCGCGGACAGGGAACGCGCGGAGCAATTGTTGAAGGACAACCAAGTCAAGGCGCTGGTAGCGACGTCAGCCTTGGGCATGGGGTTCGACAAGCCCGAGCTCGGCTTCGTCATCCACCTCGGCGCGCCGTCGTCACCTGTCGCGTACTACCAGCAGGTGGGCCGCGCCGGACGTGGCGCTGCGAATGCCGACGTCCTGCTGCTTCCCGGCTCCGAGGACCGCGAGATCTGGCAATACTTCGCCACCGCTTCGATGCCTTCGGCCGAGAAGGCACAGGCCGTCCTGGACGTTCTGGGTGAAGCCGGTTCCGCCCTTTCCACTGTGGCCTTGGAAGCGAGGGTGGACCTGCGCCGGACGCCCCTGGAACTGCTGCTCAAGGTGCTCGCCGTGGATGGAGCGGTGGAACGGGTTGGAGGTGGCTGGAAGGCAACCGGGCAGCCTTGGGCCTACGATGCTGATCGCTACTCCCGCATTGCCGAGGCACGCGTGGACGAGCAAGAGTCGATGATCGTCTATGAGGACACCTCGGGGTGCCGCATGGAGTACATCACCTCGGTCCTGGACGATGAAACCGCGGCACCTTGCGGCCGCTGTGACAACTGTGCCGGGCAGTGGTTCCCGAAGGACATCGCCGACGCCGCCGCGGACGCTGCGGGGCAAACGCTTCGTCGGGCGGGAATTGTGGTGGAGCCGAGGCTGCAGTGGCCGTCCGGAATGGACCGGCTGGGTGTGGCGGTGAAGGGTAAGATCAAGCCGGACCAGTCCGTGGCAGAAGGGCGCGTCCTGGCCCGCCTGACCGACCTCGGCTGGGGCGGAGCGCTGCGTGAACTCTTCGCCGCTGGCGCCCCGGACCGCGAGGTGGATCCCGCCATGCTCCAAGCCTGCGTCCAGGTGCTGCGGGAGTGGTCCGGTGCCGAGGGCGGTACGGCGTGGAGCGGAGCGGGCCGTCCGGTGGCCGTTGTGAGTGTTCCTTCCAGGAGCAAACCACAGTTGGTGGACTCGCTGGCCCGGGGAATCGCAGGTATCGGCCGCATGCCGTACTTGGGTGCACTGCAACCCCAACATGGCGGGCCTGTTGGGACCCGGGGCGGCAACAGTGCCTACCGCCTGGCGGGAGTATGGGAGCGGTTTGCTGTGGGTGAAGAACTTGGCCAGGCGTTGGTGGGCGCCCAAGGACAGCCTGTGCTCCTGGTGGACGATCTCATCGACAGTCGGTGGACCATGACGGTGGCCGGCCGATGCCTCCGCGAAGCAGGTGCGGGGGCGGTCCTTCCCCTGGCGCTGGCCCAGGCCGGATAGGCCGCCGCCCCACGCTGCGGACAGTACCGCTACAGGACCCGTGTCATGCCCGGCCAGGTTGTGTCATGTTGTGATCGCTCCCACATCCCGTCTATAGGATCGATGAAACACGCCCGCTTCCCAGTGCGGGCTACCGTTTGATCCGGACCGGAGCCATGAGCACAGAATCGAACCGCACCGACGTCGCAGCCCCAAGTGAGAGCACGTGGCAGCCAAAGCTCGCGTTGCTGGTGGCGGCCACCTTCTTCATGGAGTTCCTGGACGGAACAGTCCTGACCACCGCGATCCCGAGCATCGCCTCCGATTTCCGCGTGCCCGCAGCTGATGTCAACATCACCATGACCGCCTACCTGGTGACCGTGGCCATGGGGATACCGTTGAGCAGCTGGCTGGCGGAACGAATGGGCGCCCGGAGGGTGTTTTGCTTCGCCATTGCTGTGTTCACCATCGCGTCCCTGCTGTGCGCGGTGAGCCAGGACCTGACGATGCTCACGCTCAGCAGGGTGGCCCAAGGCGCGGGCGGGGCCATGATGGTTCCGGTCGGGACGCTGGTGGTCCTCCGGGGAACGCCGAAGTCCGAGCTTCTCCGTGCCACCGCTTACCTCGTGTGGCCGGGCCTTCTTGCACCGGTGTTGGCCCCGATGGTCGGCGGAGCGCTGACGACGTTCCTCTCCTGGCACTGGATCTTCCTCATCAACCTCCCGCTGGGCCTGGCCGCATTCATCGCCGCACTGCGCCTGGTTCCCCGGACCGCCGTCGGGGATAAACGCAGGCTTGACTGGCTGGGACTGTTGCTGACGACGCTTGGCGTGGGTGCCCTGGTGGTAGGCCTTGAAACGTTGGGCGGCCACGCACCGGGGCGGGTGGCTGCGGTAGTGGTTGGCGGCGGCGTCCTTTCCTTGGCCGGAGCGGTCTGGTGGATGACCAGGGTAAAAGTCCCGCTGTTCAACCTTGGGGTCTTCGGAACGAGGACTTTCCGTGCCACGTCCACGGGCGGCTTCATCTACCGGCTCACCATCAGCTCTGTTCCCTTCCTGCTGCCGTTGATGTTCCAGGATGGATTCGGTTGGGACCCCCTGAAGGCCGGTGTCATGGTGGCCGCGGTCTTTGTGGGCAACATCGGCATCAAACCGGCTACCACCCCCATCATCCGGCGGTTCGGGTTCAAGCCCGTACTGGTCTTTGCCTCCTTCGCCTCGGCGGTGACGTTTGTCCTGTGCGCCTTCCTGTCGGCCGAAACTCCGGAGCCGGTAATTTTCGGCCTGCTGCTGCTCAGCGGCGCTTTCCGGTCCATCGGCTTCTCGGCGTACGCCTCGGTGCAGTACGCGGATATCGTCCCTGAGCAACTGCCGTCGGCCAACGCCATCTCCGCCACGCTGGTGCAGTTGGCGGCCGGCGCCGGAATTGCCTTGGGAGCACTGTTCCTCCGGTTGTTCGAAACCGCCGGATTCCTGGGTGGGGGTAATACCGCCTACAAGGGGGCCTTCCTGGCCATGGCAGTACTGATGCTCGTGAGTACCGTGGACAGCCTGATGCTTCACCGGGATGCCGGTGCGGAGGTCAGTGCAGGCGGTCGTGGCCGCTAACCCTTGAAGGGGGTCCTGCAACCCCGGGTTTAAACGCAAAAGGTCCCGGTTCGAAAACCGGGACCACTTCGCGGAGACGGGGGGATTTGAACCCCCGGTCGAGTTTAACCCCGACCCTTCATTAGCAGTGAAGTCCATTCGGCCGCTCTGGCACGTCTCCAATTGCTATTGCTAGCCCACCAAGGATACGCAGAACGTGCGGCACAGTGCAAAACAGCCGTCAACCAAGGCCGGGCCTTACTCGCCCCCGGCCAACGCCCGCCAGAGGAAGTGGTTGCTCCTGGCCTGCAGCGCGGCGGCTTGCCTGTTGTCCGAAGCTCCGGCGTGCCCGCCCTCCAAGGCTTCGTGGAACCAGACGTTGGGGATGCCCATGGCCTGCATCCGGGCGGCCATCTTCCGGGCCTGGACGGGACCCACCCGGTCGTCCGAGGTCGCAGTCCAGATGAACGTCTCCGGGTATTCCACTCCGTCACGGAGCAAGTGGTACGGGGAGAACGTGCGGATGAATTCCCACTGCCCGGGGACATCCGGGTCTCCGTATTCGGCAATCCAGGAGTATCCGGCGGACAGCTTCGTGTATCGGCGCATGTCCAGCAGCGGCACCCCGCAGGAGATCGCCCCGAACAGCTCGGGGTACTGCGTGAGCATGTTGCCCACCAGCAGCCCGCCGTTGGAACCGCCCACGCACCCCAGGCGTTTCCGGCTGGTGACTCCCCGCGAGATCAGGTCCTGTGCAACCGCTGCGAAGTCCTCGTAAGCGCGGTGCCGGTTTTCCCGGAGGGCCGCGTGGTGCCAGGACGGTCCGTATTCGCCTCCGCCGCGGATGTTGGCCACCACGTACACCCCGCCGCGGACGTGGGCGTCCTCCCCTGTGGTGCGGCGTTCAAGCCATGCCCTGCCGATCGTTCCGCTGTAGGCAGGGGTGCGGGAGACCTCGAACCCGCCGTAGCCGGAGAGCTGCGTGGGGTTCTGACCGTCCAGGACCAGGTCTTTGGAGGCGACCTGGAAGTAAGGGATGCGGGTGCCGTCGGCCGAAACAGCGAAGTGCTGTTGGACGTCGTACCCGGCCTCGTTGAAGAACGACGGCGAACGCTTCACCTCTTCGTGGTGGCTCCCGGCAGGTCCGAGTGAGCCGCGCGTGAGGGTCGTGGGAGTAGTGAAACCTGTGGCCACCAACCAGTAGTCGTTTCCGGCGCCGGATTCGTCCTCGTCGTCCACTGCATAGGCGTTGACGTCATGGAGCGGGGGACAGGCGTCCAGGGTGCTCCATGCCCAGGAGCCGGACTCGTCAGGTTTTGAGGGGTCCAGCACCCGGATCTCGGAGGAGACGTCCCGCAGCAGGTTCAGCAGCAGGTAGTCCCTGGTCCAGCTCCAGGACTGCAGGGACGTGTGGGCATCGGGCGTGAACAGCACCACCACGTCGCGTGTGCCGGCCAGCCACTCTTCAAGGCCTGCCGCGAGGAGGGAGCCGGCGGGGTATTGGACGCCGGCCACGGACCAGTCGTGCCGGGGCCGGAACATCAGCCATTCGCGGTGCGCGCTGATGTTGACGTCCGTCGGCACATCGATTTCAGTCCAGGAGCCGTCACGGAGCAGCGACGTCCGCTGGTTGTAGAAGTCGATGTAGTCCACGGCGAAAGTGCGCTCAAATCCTGGCGTGGAGTCGTGGGCGACCATGGCCAACATATGGTCTTCGGGGATCTCGAAGATCTGTTCCGCTGATGCCAGGGATTCGCCGCGGCGCAGCTTCACCGCGGTTCGGGCGTAGGAAGAGGATGTTGCGGGTAGTCCGTCGGCGGTGCTGGAGACCAGGAGAGTGTCTGCATCGAGCCAGCTGACATGGCCCTTCGCGGTGGGTAGGTCAAAGCCTCCGTCGGCCAGGTCCACGAACGTCCTGGTGGCGAGGTCGAATTCGCGGTACCGGTTGGCGTCGCCGCCGTCGGGGGAGAGGGAGACCATGGCGAGCCGGTAGTCGGAACCGTCGGACGGGCGAAGGAAGCCTGCCCCATGGAACACCCACTCGATACCTTCGGAGGCTGCCAAGGCGTCCACATCCAGCAGCACGTCCCAGTCCGGCGCGTCGGAGAGGTAGCTCTCCCATGTGGTGCGGCGCCACAGGCCCTTGGGGTGCTCCCGGTCCTTCCAGAAGTTGTAGTAGAAGCCCCCCCGCTTGTTCACCATGGCGATGCGGTCGGTGGAGTCCAGGACCTCCAGGATGCCCGCTTCCACCGCCGCGTATCCGGCGTCTTCCAGAAGTTCCTCGGTACGGGCGTTTTGTTCACGGACCCACGCCAGCTGTTCTTCGCCGTGGATGTCCTCCAACCAGACAAACTCATCCGTTGGCTCCGGTGCGACGTCGGCGTGGCGGGGCTCTGGCTGCTCGCGTTCTTCGGGCAAGGGCGATTGATCAGCTGCTGTGGTGGTCATCGCCCCATCCAAGCAACACAAGTAAAAGGGAAGCAAGTCATGCAGAAGTTAAGCTTGAGCGTGGCTACTTCCCAAACCAACCGTGTTGCCCTTGTCGGGGCTGGTCCCAGGGGTACCAGCGTCCTTGAGCGGTTGCTCGCGAACCGGGCGGCGGCAGGGAACGGCGGGAGCACGCTCCACATCCACGTCATTGATCCGTATCCGGCCGGTTCGGGGCACGTATGGCAGCCCGGGCAGTCCCGGCTGTACCTGATGAACACGCAGTCGTTCTATCCCACCTTGATTCCCCAGGAACCGGAGCTTGCCCCGCCTCTGGCGGGCGGTTCGTTCGACGAATGGCGCGTGACCCGGCGTCGTGATGGCCAGGGACTCAGCGACGCCGAGAAGGCCGAGCTGTCCGCGCTGGAGTCCGACAACTTCCCGAGCCGCGCCCTGTACGGGCGCTACCTGCAGCAGACACTGGCTGAGCTGCTCCAGCGGGTGCCCGACGGCGTGGACGTCACCTTCCATGAAACGTCGGCGGTGGCGGCCCGCCCGGCAGGTAAGGCGTTCGACGTCGAACTGGCCGACGGCGGTACCCTCACCGTCGATTCGGTGGTGCTCGCCCTTGGCCACATCGAGGCCCGCCTGAACCCCGAGCAGCGCTCCTTCCAGGTGGCCGCCGTAGAACACGGACTTCTGTACTTCCCTCCGGCGCCTCCGGCCGACGTGGACTGGTCCACAGTGCCGGACAACGAACCCGTGCTGGTCCGGGGAATGGGGTTGAACTTCTTCGACGTCATGGGGCAGCTGACCGAGGGCCGGGGCGGCAAATTCGTGGACGCCGTCGCCCCGGGTACCGGCGCCCTGGAGTACCGTGCGTCCGGCCGCGAACCGAGGATCATCGCAGCGTCCAGGCGAGGCACCCCGTACCGGGCCAAAGCCGGGCTGTCCGGCTACTACGCCACGAGCATCACCCTCCGCTACCTGACGGAAGCCGCCGTCGACCGCTTCCGGGCTGCGGGGATCCAGCCCGGCTTCGACCATGATCTGTGGCCGCTCCTGCACCGGGACGCGTTGTGGGCGTACTACGCAACATTGGCACGGTCCCAACCGGCCGCGATCCGGGACTCCGCCCAATTCCTGGCCGACCTGGAGGACGCGCTGCAGCCGCATGCGCACGCCACGGGCAACTGGGAAACCGAAGTGGGGGCGCTGGTCGAAAAACACGTGGTGGCTTCGCGCCGGCTAAACCTTCGGGCGCTCGCCGCCCCGTTGGCGGGCCGGACCTTCACTTCCCGCCGCGAGTTGGACAAGGCCATCACCGATTACCTGGATGATGATGCCCTGCGTTCGGAACTCGGCGAAGCCGATCCTGTGAAGATGGCGATCGGCGCACTCCATACGGGCCGTGCGATCCTCAAGACCGTGGTGGCGGACGGTGGAATCACGGATGAGTCGTGGGTGGCGGAGCTGCGCGGCTGGTTCGAATCCTTCGTCGAGGGACTGGCCAGCGGGCCTCCCGCACTTCGTTCGGAGCAGCTGGCTGCCCTGGCGCGTGCCGGCGTCGTGAGTTTCGTGGGACCGGACCCGAAATTCAGCGTGGACCGCAACGCCAAAGTCTTCCGGGCCTTTTCGCCTTGGGTGCGGGATGCGCCCGTGCAGGCGAGGACCCTGATTGAAGCGATGTCACCCGCCAACCGGGTGGGTATCAACGTCTCCCCGTTGCTGGAACAGCTCATGGAGGACGGCCTGGTGCGAACCAAGATCATGATGAGCGTCGAGGGGACGCCGGTCCAGACCACCGGCCTGGATGTGGAACCACATCCTTACCGGCCCGTGGCCGCGAACGGCTCGGTAACCGAGGGCTTGTACGTGCTGGGCCTTCAGCTGTCGGCAACCCAGTGGGGGACCGCCATCGCTGCCGAGGCCAAACCGGCAACCGGCCAGGCCTACACCAGCGGACAGCGGACGCTGCGCGACGCCGACGAGATCGCGCGGAGCATCCTGAGGCTTTAATTCAGGCCAGGCCCCGCGACCACACGGACGCGGGGCCTGGCCCCTTCACTGCCACATGGGGTTTGTCAGCCCCTCAGGCACCTCTGATATTCCAACCAGGCGATGGCGTAGCGGAGCCAGCCCGCAATGTCGTACCACTTGGATGGTTTGGCCGGTGCCGTGCATTGCGGCGGATTCGGGACGCTCTCCGCCACCGTGACCAGGACCTTGACCGTGGTGCCGGTTTCGACGGCGGTGAGCACCAGCGTCGCGGTACCGGCTGCTGCTGTGGCGGGAACCGTGACGTTGACGTTCGCGGCACCGGAGGTCACCGGAACGTCGCCCAACTCCACCCTGGTGCCCGTGGCATCAATGAACGAGGCTTTGAGGGTCTTGTTCGCCGGGCTGCCGATGGATGTCAGGTCCAGCTTGGAAACGGCCAGGCTCAGGGCATCTCCGGCCGTGACGTCGCCGGCCGTGGTGTTGGCGACCGCCACGGAACGGCGCGCGAAGTCCGGCGATACCGGGTTGTGCGCCTGGAGGTACTTGATCCACGCATCCCGGTCCACCAAACCGGTGTCCTTGGTGTTGCTGCCTTCCAGGAAGACGCGGAAGTTGTCACCGCCGGTGGCAAGGAAGCTGAAGGTACCGATCCTGTACTGCTTGGCCGGATCGATCGGCGTACCGTCCACCCAGATCCCGGTGACGCGCTCACCTGCCGGACGCGCGGCGTCGTAGGTGTAGTTGACGTTCTTGGACAAGCCCAACTGCTGGTACGGGCGGCTCGGTACCGTTCCGTCGGGGTTGGTCTGCCACTGCTGTTCCAGGAGCGTCTTGAATTGTGCGCCAGTAAGGGACGTCGTCCAGAGATTGTTGACGAACGGCAGCACCGCGTTCGCCTCGGCATAGGTGATGGTTCCGTCCGGGGCGTAGTACAGCTCGTTGCGGAGCCCGCCGGGATTCACGACGCCGATCTCCGCCGCACCCAGTTCCGGGGCCTTGAGCGTGTCCACCAGTGAGTCCGCCACGAGGTTGCCCAATGTGGACTCGCTCGCGCGGTCGTCCCGCTTGGGGGCGCCGCCTTCGGGGTCCGGCGTGAACGCCGTGGTGATATCAGCGGTCACTGCCCCTACCGGCTGATTGCCGATCTCTTTGGCGTCAGCCAAGGCCTTGTCCACGATCGTTTTCACGGCTGCCACCCGGGGGTAGGCGGCAACGAGGCTTTCGGGAGTGTCGGTGGTGCGCTCCACGATCGATGCTTCGTAGGCGGCGACCGTCTTGGAGGCCACGTCCACGGTCAAGGTCACGGTTCCCACGTTCTCCCCGTAGTTGCCGGTCTGGATGATCGGCCGGGTCTTTCCGGTGGCTTGCCCGTCGGCGTCCCGCACCGGGGCGTCCCAGGCATATTCCTTGTGGGTGTGACCGGTGAAGATTGCGGCGACGTCGGGCGTGGTTTGGTTCACGAGTTTCGCGAACGGTCCTCCGGCGGCAACTTCCTCCTCCAACGTGGCGCCGTCGGGCGTTCCGGACGCTGCGCCGTCGTGGTTTTCGACGATGATCAGGTCAGCGGCGCCCTCAGCCTTGATCTTCGCCGCAACCCGGTTGATGGCATCCACCGGATCACCGAACTCCAGGTCGGCGATGCCCGCCGGAGTCACCAGGGAAGGAACCTCCGGGGTGACGGTGCCGATCACTGCCACGCGCAGGCCGTTGAGTTCCAGCACCTTGTACTCGGGCAGGACGGGAGTGGTGGTGCCCTTTTGGTAGACGTTCGCGCCAAGGTAGGCGAACTTAGCGTTGGTCCCACCCGCGGCGACGCGGTCGCGCAGGTCCTCCCAGCCGCCGTCGAACTCATGGTTGCCAACCGCGGAGGCCTGCAGCTCGAGGGCGTTCAGGACGTCGATGGTGGGCTGGTCCTTCGCCACGGAGGAGGCAAAGAGTGAAGCTCCGATGTTGTCCCCGGCCGAGATGAACGCCGTGGCGCCCGGTGCCGCGGCAGCACGCAGCTTCTCCACCGTTCCGGCGAACAGGACGGTGTTGGAATCGATCCTGCCGTGGAAGTCGTTGATCCCCAGGAACTGAAGGTCTACGGTCTGCGGCGCACTCGGTGCCAGGTCAAGGCCGACCACTACGGGGTCGTGGTCGCTGGCCCGGAACTCGTCCGACGCATAGTAGTTGGTCACATTGTTGTTATACCGGCTGTACTCCAGTGCCACGGACTCCACGGAGTTGATGTTCCATATGTCGCTTCCCGTGACTGTCGGGAGGGCGGCGGGAGAAGCCAGAACGTGGTCCAGCGAGCCGACCATTCCGCCATACAAGTAGGAATGCTTGCCCGTCCCTGCTTCCAGGTTGGTGTAGCCCGCGCCGGTGAGGACGTTGAGGGGGTCCTCCTTGGCATAGGCATTGAAATCGCCCATCAGGAACACCTTGTCCGTGCCCATGGAAACCTGCTGCTCCTTGGCGAAAGCGAGCAGTGACTCGGCCTGGCGTGTCCGGGCAAGGTTCGATGCGCCCTGGCCTTTGTCCGTGTCCTCCGGCGTGGCGGCGGATCCCTTGGACTTGAAGTGGTTGACGATTGCGATGAACTTGGTGTCATCTGCTGCGCCTGCGGGCTTGAAGGCCTGGGCCAACGGCTTGCGGGCACTGGCAAAGGCATCGGTGTCGTTGTGGATCACGGAGCCGCCAACCGGTTCCGCAGCGGCTTTCTTATAAATGAAGGCCGTCCGGATCATGTCCTCATCGCTCAACGGAGGAGCATTCGCCGGCGTGCGGACGTAGTCCCACACTCCGGGGGTCTTAGCGTTCAGGGCGTCCACCAGCGTGGCCAAGGCGGCATCGCGGTCCTTGCCGAACTGGGCCGAATTCTCAATCTCTTCCAGGGAGACGACGTCGGCCCCGGACTTGGTGATGGCGGCGACGATCTTGGCCTGCTGGCGTTGGAAGTTCTCCGCGTTGGCGGCGCCGCGGGCGTTGCAACCTTCCTTGACGGTGATGGGGTTGCCATCACGGTCGGTGTAGTACACGCAGCCGCTGAGCTGATCGCCCGTGGTGGGAAAGTAGTTCAGGACATTGAAGGAGGCCAGTTTGAGGTTACCGCCCACGTTGGCAGGGCCTTCAGGGCGTGAAACGGTGAAGGACGCGGGCTGCACCCTGTCCGCAGTAGCTGCAGTCAGGGGCGCGAGGGGCTGGAACTTCCAGGAGTTGTTTCCGTAGCCCAGGATCACGTCGGTCGTGAACGTGGCAGCCGAACCCACCCGGACGGGGTTTTCCGGAGTGAGGTAGGGCAGCTGTTGGGCTTTGGTGGTGGCGTCCTTAAGGAAGTTGGTGGACGCGCCGTCGTCGAGCTTAATGCCGCGCGCCGCGTTGTCAGCCACAACCGCTGAATACTCTGCCGAGCCGTACGGGGCTACCGCCGTCGGCTGCACCAGGGGTGATGTGCCGGCCGCGAGGCCGATTTCGCCGTAATGGTTCAGAGCGTAGTTGTCCGTCACCACAAAGTCGCCCTGGGGTGCGATCAACATGCCTTCGAGGCGCTCGCGTGCGGCGTCGTTGGCCGGGAGGGAAAGCGGTGTGGCCTTCACTTCCGGGGCGGGATCGGTCAGTTTCGTGACACCCGCCGCCTGCACCGTGATCTGGGTCTGGTTCGCGAATTCGCTCACGACGCCGGTCAGTTCCAGGTAGTCGCCTGGCTCAACGGAACCCGCCGTCGTGGGGGAATAGACGAACAAAGCGTCCGACGCCGTCCTGGCCGCCCCGCTGCTGTCGCCTCCGGTCCCCGGGCTTTGGACGTAGTAGCCGTTCAGGCCGCCGGTGGCGTAGGCCGCGGTCACCTTGCCGCGGGTGGTCACGGTGCTGCCGACGAGTGGGCTGGCGGGGCCGGTGCCTTGGATCTCGGCGATGGTCTTGGTGCCGGACTCCGGCTGCAGCAAGTACGCCTCATTGATGACTACCGGCGAACCAGGAGCCGCGGGGTCATCTGCTGCGAGGGCCGGCGCAGCTGTCAGTGGGGCCGCTGCCAACCCCGCTGACAGGACAGTGCCCGCCAGGAATTTCCAGTGCTTACGTCGCATCCGCTCTTACTTTCGTGAGGGAGCCCAGCCGGGCTCGCTGAGGGCGTCCACGTTCCATGGCGCGGACGATGAATCGGAAGTTGCTCCGGGTAAAGCTGCCTCGGGTGTAGCTCAGCGCGAACGGATGAATGGGGCATTGCCTGCCGGTAAGCGGAAGGTTGCCCGATAGAACACTATGTGCGGCCCCTGGTACTTTCAATGGTTATCCGGGGGCAGGTTCTCAGATAATCGCACGGCAGCGGCGGCGACGAGGGTTGGAAAGCAGAAAGTGCCCCGGGTTCTGGAACCCGGGGCACTTGTTACGCGGAAGGTAAGGGATTTGAACCCTTGGTACGGGGTTACCGCACACTGGTTTTCAAGACCAGCTCCTTAGGCCGCTCGGACAACCTTCCCTGCCTAGTAGTGTTTCATAGGGAGTTGGCTGTACCAAAACATCACGTACTTTCAGGCCCCGGAGCCGGTTAGTGCAGCAAGAAAACGGGAGTTCGTCATGAAAGCCGTCTTTATTTCCGAACCAGGCGGACCCGAAGTCCTCGAAGTAAGGGAAGTACCGGCACCGGTGCCCGGCGAGGGCGAGGTGCTGATCGACGTCGTGGCCGCAGGCCTCAACCGCGCCGACGTCCAACAGCGCCGGGGCTTTTACCCGCCGCCACCAGGGGCGTCGGAGATTCCAGGCCTTGAAGTGTCGGGCCGTATCGCGGGGTTCGGGCCTGGTGTCACCAAGGCCTTTACTTTGGGGGACAAGGTAGTCGCGCTGCTCTCCGGCGGCGGCTACGCCCAGCAGGTGGCGGTACCGGCCGAACAGGTGTTGCGTCTTCCCGAGGGCGTGGACCTGGTGACGGCCGCGGGTCTTCCGGAAGTGGCGGCCACCGTTTACTCGAACCTCGTCATGACGGCACAGCTCCAGCAGGGCGAGACGGTCCTCATCCACGGCGCGACGGGCGGCATCGGCACTATGGCCATCCAACTGGCCAAAGCCTACGGCACCAAGGTGGCCACCACCGCCGGCACTGATGAGAAAGTGGGCACCGCCAAAGCGTTCCTGGGTGCCGACATCGCCATCAACTACGCCGAAGAAGACTTCGTCGAAAGCCTTAAGGCACAAAACGGCGGCAAGGGCGCCGACGTGATCCTCGACGTCGTGGGTGCCAAGTACCTCCAGCAGAACATCGATGCACTGGCCGATTACGGCCGGCTGGTGATCATCGGGCTCCAGGGCGGCACCAAGGCCGAGATCAACCTGGGCCAGCTCCTGAGCAAGAGGGCTGCCGTCATCGCTACGGCGCTGCGCCCCCGGCCGGTGGCGGAGAAGGGCATCATCATGTCCGCCGTCCGGGAGGTGGTGTGGCCCATGCTCGCCGACGGGCGGATCAAACCACTCGTGGCCAAGTCGTTCCCGCTGGAACAGGTGGGGGAGGCGCACAAGTACTTCGACTCCGGCGACCACGTAGGAAAAGTCCTGCTGCTGCTCTGACCCGACCACTACAGCGAGGAGCCCCATGTCCATCCGGCACAGCCTCCTGGCCTTGCTCCAGGGCCAGCCCAGGTACGGCTACGAGCTGCGCTCGGAATTCGAAGAACGCACCGGCGCCGCGTGGCCGTTGAACATCGGGCAGGTGTACACAACCCTGGACCGCCTTGCGCGGGACGGGCTGGTCAGCAAAGACGGCGACGACGGCGGGGGACACGTCGTCTACAGCATCACTGACGCCGGGGTAGCCGAGGTGGATGCCTGGTTTGAGGATGCGGTTGAGCGCGGCAACCCGCCCCGCAACGAGATCGCCATCAAGCTGGCGCTCGCCGTAACTCTTCCCGACGTCGATCCTTCCACGGTGATCCAATCCCAGCGTGAGGTTTCGCTGCGCGCCCTGGAGGACTACACCCAGGCCAGGAAGGCGGCCTCGGCGGGTCAGCGCCCGGCGGATACGGCCTGGCTCCTGGTCCTGGATTCCCTGATCTTCCAAGCGGAAGCCGAAGTCCGCTGGCTGGACTTGTGCGAAGCCCGGATGGTGCAGGCTCAAGGCCGCAACCCCTCGAACTGACCGCCGTTCATCGCAGCATCGCTACCGCTCACCGCACCCGGGCGGGCTTGGGCGGTACATCGCCCTTCCCCAGGGAACCTCCTTGCTAACGTGCGCTTGCCGTGTGTCCGCGCACGGCATCATGACGCCAACGCAGGCAGCACAGCGCAGCGGCAGGTCTCAAGGAGGAGAAAATGGGCAAGTTACCTGAGCAAACCGGACTCGCGGAGGGATTGGACCCCACGCTGCCGGCGCCGGCAGTGGACGATTCAGTCCGCGAAGCCGAGGAACGGAAATGGACTCCCGCCAAGATCGGCCTATGGGTAGCCATTGCGCTGCTGGGCGGCGTCGCCTGGGTGATGCTGGCCCTGGTCCGCGGCGAGACTGTCAACGCCATCTGGTTCGTCTTCGCAGCGGTTTGTACCTACCTGATCGGCTACAGGTTCTACTCCAAGGTCATTGAACGGTATCTGACCAAGCCGGATGACCGTCGCGCTACCCCGGCCGAATACAAAGCCGACGGCAAGGACTACGTCCGCACGGACCGGAACGTCCTGTTCGGGCACCACTTTGCCGCGATCGCCGGTGCCGGGCCGCTGGTGGGTCCTGTCATCGCAGCCCAGATGGGGTACCTCCCCGGCACTATCTGGATCATCATCGGCGTCGTACTGGCCGGTGCCGTGCAGGACTATCTGGTGCTTTTCTTCTCCATGCGCCGCGGCGGCCGGTCCTTGGGCCAAATGGCGCGCGAGGAACTCGGCGTCATCGGCGGAACCGCCGCCCTGGTGGCCACCCTGCTGATCATGATCATCATCGTCGCCATCCTGGCCCTGGTTGTGGTCAACGCTTTGGGTGAGAGCCCGTGGGGTGTCTTCTCGGTGGGCATGACCATCCCGATCGCGCTCTTCATGGGCGTCTACCTTCGCTTCATCCGTCCCGGAAGGGTGATGGAGGTGTCCATCATCGGCTTCGTACTGCTCATGGCAGCCATCATCGGCGGCGGCGCCGTGGCCGGTACGGAATGGGGTGCGGCCTTCTTCCATCTGGACAAGGTGACCATCGCCTGGGGCATCATCATCTACGGCTTCATCGCCGCCATCCTGCCGGTGTGGCTGTTGCTGGCGCCCCGCGATTATCTGTCAACCTTCATGAAGATCGGTGTGATCGCCATGCTGGCCGTGGCCATCATCGTGGTCCGTCCGGAGATCAACGTCCCGGCCTTCAGCGAGTTCGCCAGCCGTGAGAACGGTCCGGTGTTCTCCGGTGCGCTGTTCCCGTTCCTCTTCGTGACCATTGCCTGCGGTGCCCTCTCCGGCTTCCACGCCCTCATCTCCTCCGGCACTACGCCGAAGCTCATCGAGAAGGAACGGCAGACCCGGTTCATCGGGTACGGCGGCATGCTCATGGAGTCCTTCGTCGCGATCATGGCCCTGGTGGCCGCAATCTCGATCGACCGGGGCATCTACTTCGCCATGAACGCGCCCTTGGCGCTCACCGGCGGAACGGTTGAGTCCGCTGCGCAGTGGGTGAACAGCCTGGGCCTGGCGAATGTGAACATCACCCCCGACGTCCTGGCGCAGACCGCGAGCGACGTGGGGGAAGAGAGCATCATCTCCCGTTCCGGCGGTGCTCCCACCCTGGCCGTTGGCTTGGCGCACATCATGCAGCAGTTCATCGGCGGTCCGGGAATGATGGCGTTCTGGTACCACTTCGCGATCATGTTCGAGGCGCTCTTCATCCTGACGGCCGTCGATGCAGGCACCCGCGTAGCCCGCTTCATGCTGCAGGACTCGATCGGCAACTTTGTTCCCAAGTTCAAGGAAGCGTCATGGCGCCCGGGTGCCTGGATCTGCACAGCCATCATGGTGGCAGCGTGGGGCGCCGTCCTCCTGATGGGCGTCACGGATCCGCTCGGCGGCATCAACACCCTGTTCCCGCTGTTCGGCATTGCGAACCAGTTGCTGGCTGCCATTGCCTTGGCGGTCTGCATGGCCATCGCGGCGAAACGCGGAACGTTCAAGTTCCTGTGGATCGTGGCCGTCCCGTTGGCCTTTGCCGCCGTCGTGACCATTACGGCAAGCTTCCACAAGATCTTCTCGCCTGTTCCCGCCGTCGGCTATTTCGCGAACAACGCAGCCTTCAGCAAGGCTTTGGCGGACGGAAAGACGGAGTTCGGCACGGCCAAGACCGTAGCGGCCATGGAAGCCGTGGTCCGCAACACCATGATCCAGGGAGTGTTGTCGGTCATCTTCGTGACCCTCAGCATCATTGTGATCGTCGCAGCCATCATCGCGACGGTGCGGGCCCTGCGCGCCGGAGGCGGCGAGGACCATGAGGACCCTGCCCTCCCCTCCAAGGTGTTCGCCCCCGCCGGCCTGATCCCGACGGCAGCGGAGAAGGAGTTGCAGGCAACATGGAACGCACTGCCGCCGGAGAAGCGTTTGGAGAAGGCCGGGCATCACTGATGAATGCAGTCCTCAAGGGCTTCCGTGGCTTCGCCGGTTATCTCCGGGCGGTCATGGGCGCCGACGCGTACCAAAAGTACGTTGAGCACTTCGAAGCTGTAGGCCATTCCGGTCCCGTCATGACTGAACGCGAGTTCTGGCGGGACCGGATGGACCGGCAGGACACCAACCCCCAAGGCCGCTGCTGCTGAATCCCGGTGGCCATGGGGAGTTTCGCTACGAACGAAGTCCAAAAAGGCCGACCGACCCCGGTTGGTCCGCTTGGGCGTGAGAGTATGAAACCCATGAGCGATCTGAACGACATTCAGCCCAAGGATGAGGCTTCGGACGACACCCCTGTTGAGGGCACTCCCGTGGAGGGCAACGCGCTGGACGGGGATGCCCCGGCCGCGGCCGACGGGAAACCGGGCGACGCCGGGGACGGTAAGCCGAAGGGCTCCAACCTGCAGGAACTGGTGGATGAACCGGCCAAAGTGATGCGGATCGGAACCATGATCCGCCAGTTGCTGGAAGAAGTGAAGAGCGCTCCCTTGGACGAAGCTGCCCGGGGCCGCCTGGCCGAGATCCACGAACGCTCCATCAAGGAATTGGAAGACGGCCTGGCTCCCGAGCTGATTGAAGAGCTGGAACGCATCAGCCTGCCGTTCCCCGATGAAAAAGCACCCTCTGACGCCGAGCTTCGGATCGCCCAGGCCCAGCTCGTTGGCTGGCTTGAAGGTTTGTTCCACGGCATCCAAGCCGCCATCGCCGCCCAGCAGGCCGCGCGCGACCACGCAGCAGCCCAGCGGCAGCTGCGCCAGTTGCCTCCGGGTACGGTGATCGCGCCGGGGATCATTATTGGCGAGAACGGCCAACCGCAGAGGGCTGCTGCTCCAGGAGCCGCTGCGCCTGGATCCCCGGGACGTCCCGAGGACCCCGACCACGGTCCGGGTCAATACCTCTAAGCTCGTCCATGAGTTTCTTTGGGGCCGTCCGGCAAGGGCGGAAGGATGATCTTGAGCTTGGCAAGGGCCTGTGGCGCCGGGCCCATGACCGTTTTCAACGCGGGCTGGACCGGTACCATCAGGTCCTCGAGGGTGTCGATGACGATCAGCTGTACGGCGAGCTGGTAGAGATCGCGAATTCCTTGGCCGCCTTGCTGCCCCGGGTTCGGGCGGTATGCGTGGAAGCCCAGAAGCGCTCACCCAGCGACGGCTTGGATGTTCCCGGTGCTTTGGCAGGAGTGCACCGGGCGCTGTCCAAGGCAGGAAATGCCTTGGCCACCACCGCCGAGGCGGCAGCCATGCTTCGCCTCGCCGTGGGGCCGGTTCCTGTGGGCGCCCTGTCCGTTCACCGCCGCGCGGAGGCCGTCTTCGAGCAGGTCGCTGACGCTGAGCGGCTGATGAGTGACCAAGGCGAAAACCCCTAAAACGTACGGCGCGTGCAACTACCCGCGTGCGCCCTTATTCCCTTGGTGCAATGAGTTAAGCGGATAGCTGATCTTCCTGTTTTCGTGCGTGTAGAGCGGCCTGCTGCTGGCAGGATGGCATCATGACTTCCTCACCAACACTGACTTTCAACGACGGCAACACCATCCCCCAGCTCGGCTACGGGGTGTGGCAGGTTGAAGACGATGTAGCCGAAAAGGTGGTCCGCCAGGCGTTCGAAGCCGGCTTCCGCCACATCGACACCGCCAAGATCTACGGCAACGAATCCGGCGTGGGCCGTGCCATCGCCTCCTCCGGCCTCTCCGCCGAGGAAATCTTCATCACCACCAAGCTGTGGAACGCTGACCAGGGCTACGAGTCCACGCTGGCGGCCTTCGAGGACTCCATGGACCGCCTGGGCCTGGAAACCCTGGACCTCTACCTCATCCACTGGATGCAGCCCAAGCAGGACAAGTACGTTGACACCTGGAAGGCCCTGATCGAGCTTCAGAAGCGCGGCCGGGTCAAGTCCATCGGCGTTTCCAACTTCAGCATCGAGGGCCTGCAGCGCCTCATCGACGAGACCGGAGTAGTACCGGCCATCCACCAGGTGGAGCTGCACCCGTTCTTCAACCAGTCCGAACTGCGTGCCTTCGACGCCTCACAGGGCATCCTCACGCAGGCTTGGTCGCCGCTGGGCCAGGGCGGCGAGCTGCTCGAGAACGCGACTATCGCCGAGATCGCCGCCAAGCACCATGCCACCCCCGCACAGGTGGTTATTGCCTGGCACCTCGCGATCGGCAACGTGGTCATTCCCAAGTCCGTCACCGAATCCCGTATCCAGGAAAACTTCGCCGCGCTGTCCGTGAAGCTGGATGAAGCCGACGTCGAGGCCATCAACGGTCTGGATCGCGGCGCTGAAGGACGCATCGGACCGGATCCCGCAGTTTCCGACTTCGCCTGATCCTTAAACAGACGCCCCCACCCAACTGGGTAGCAGTAGTGCGCGTTTTGATCGCTCAAAACGCGCACAATTGCTACTTGGACGGGTGGGGGCGTTCTGTGTTTAAGAACCGGCGTTAAGGTACGACGGCGGCGGACGGGTTTGCTGCCTCGCCTGCGGGCCTGGCCTGCTCACCTGAGGCCGGGTGCGCGGCGACGGCTGCTGCATGCTCGGCCAGCACACCCGTTTGGTGCCGGATCTTCAGCCGGTAGAGCAGCGCGCCGCCAACAGTCACCGTGGCCACGAAGATCACGCCGCCCCACTGGAGGTACCACTCAAAAGGCGGAACGGAGTTGTAGATTTCCTGTCGGGGCCAGATGAGGTTCAGCGTCATGGCCCCACCCCAAAGCACCGCCACAATGTTCACCGGAAGCCCCCACTTGCCCATGCAGAACCCGGGCTCGGATCCGTCGTTGGCAAGGGGCCACTTCTTCAGGAACCGCTTGCGCAGCAGGGGCACTGTCACCAGCAGGTAGGACATGTAGATCAACACGATGCTGATGCTGGAAAGAATGGTGAAGATCGCGGGCTGCATCACGTTGATGAGCAGCGGGATTACCGCTATAACCCCGATAACGATCGCAGCCACCGTGGGCGTCCTGCGGACCGGATCAACCTTGCTGAGCTGCCGGCTGAACGGCAGGTTGTTGTCCCTTGCCATGGCGAACATCATGCGGATCGCTGCCGCGTGAACGGCGAGCGTGCAGACCACGACGGCCACCACGATGCACACCAGGAAGGCTTTGCCGAAGGGTCCGCCGAGGACGCTCAGGACGATGTACTGCAGGCCGCCGTCAGCGTGGCCCACCTTGGGATCGCTGAGGTCGGGAGCGGCCAGGATGCCGAACAACAGCATGAGCCCGCCCAGCAGGAACGACGCCGTGACGGCGCGAAGGATCGCCTTGGGTGCTGTCTTCTTGGGGTCCTTCGTTTCCTCGCCCAGGGAGCTGGCCGTGTCAAAGCCGTACATCACGTACCCGGATGCCATGGCGCCGATCAGGAAGACGCCGAAGAAGCCAAGGTCGTGGCCTTCACCGAAGCCGGCAGTATCAAAGAAGACTTCCGGACCCCGGACAACGTGCCAGCCCAAGGCAAGGATGAGCAGCACCGCGGCGATCAGCTCCACAAAGACGCCGATGCTGTTGATACGGGTCATGAGCTTCACGCCGAAGGCGTTGATCAGGGTGGAAAGGGTGATCATGATCGTCGCCAGAACCACACCGTTCATGGCGAAGTCGAAGGGACCAGTCCCATCTCCGACGAACTGGAACCCGGACCACAGTTGCGGCAAGGTGATCTGCAGCGCCAGTGCTACAGAACCCAGGGCCATGATCGAGGACAGCAACAACAGCCAACCGGCCAACCAGGACATCGTCCCGGTCGACAACCGCTTGGCCCAGTTATAGACCGAACCGGCCACCGGGTAACGTCCGGCGAGCTCGGCGAAGCAAAGGGCCACCATGAGCTGGCCTACGAAGACTATGGGCCAGGACCAGGCGTAGGCCGGGCCGGCCATGGAAAAACCGAAATAGAAAAGCTGGAAAACACCGGTAAGGATGGAGATATAGCTGACGCCGGCAGCGAAGCTGGCGAACTTGCCAATGCTGCGGTCGAGGGTTTGCGTGTAGCCAAATTCGTCCATGCCGCTTGAATCATTACTCTTGCTGGGTTCCACTGTGGACTCCTCATCAGAAAAGCAAGATCGGATCGGCCGCCCTGGGGCGCGGCGGAATCGAAAATTTTTGCTGTGGATACTTATCCCCCATAGGAGGCGCCCCCGTTGGGGGCGGCCCCTTAGGCGTACGACGGCGTGAAGTCCTCCTCTGCGGTAACAGAGACGGCAAGGTTCGCTTCAGCCCGGGCAGCCTTGATCAGGTCCGCGCACCGCTCGCCGATCATCATGACGGTGATGTTGGGATTCACGGTCACATGCTCGGGCATGACCGACGCATCGGCGACCCGCAACCCGGCGACCCCCTTCACCCGCAACTCGGGATCCAAAGGTGACATGTCGTCGTCGTACGCGCCCATCCGCACGGTGCCCACCGGGTGGTACACCGTGTTGTGGGTCTTGCGGATGTACTCCTGCAGCTCCTCGTCCGTCTGGGCCTCAACGCCGGGCGACAGCTCGCGTCCCGTCCATTCAGCCATGGCAGGCTGCGCGGCAATCTCGCGGGCCTTCCGGATACCGGCCACCATGACGCGCATGTCGTGTCCGTCCGGGTCCGTGAAGTAGCGGGGATCCACCATGGGCTTGTCCCGGAAGTCCCGGCTGCGGAGACGGACCGTGCCGCGGGAGCGGGCGTGCGTGACGTTGGGAGTGAGGCTGAAGCCGTTTTCCGTTGTGGGGTAGCCATGGCGCAGGGTGTTCATGTCGAACGGAACCGAGCCGTAGTGCATCATCAAGTCCGGCCGGTCCAGGCCATCCTCCGTGGGAGTGAAGATGCCGATCTCCCACCACTGCGTGGAAGTCTGCACCATCGGCTGCTTGGCCTCGTACTGCACCAGGCCCTCGGGGTGGTCCTGCAGGTTCTCGCCCACGCCGGGGGAGTCCACCAAAGCCTCAATGCCGTGCTCGGCGAGGTGGGCCGCCGGGCCGATGCCGGAGAGCATCAACAGCTTGGGGGAGTCGATGGCGCCTGTGGACAGGATGACTTCGTGGTTGGCTGTCAGCCGGTGCGTGCGGCCGAAAGCCGAATCGACAACATCGACGCCGGTACAGCGCTTGCCTGCGTCGAACACCAATTGGCGGGCCCTCAGCCCGGTCAGCAGGGTGAAGTTGGGGCGTTCGATGATGGGGTGGATGTAGGACACCGAGCTGGAGGACCGGGTACCGTCAGCACGGCGGTTGATTTGGAAGAAGTTCGCTCCGTTGATCACCGTGGTGCCTGTGTTGAACTTGGTGCGGGGAATGCCCGCCTGCTCGCAAGCATCCAGCAGGGCAACGCCGGCAGGATCGGCAGGTGGGACGTTCATGAGGTGTACCGGGCCCGAATCACCATGATGCGGAGCCTCCGGGCCGGCGTCCTCGTTGGTCTCCAGCCGCTTGTACAGCGGCCAGGCAGCATCAGCGTTCCAGCCGCTGGCACCGTACTTGGACTCCCACTCGTCCAGGTCTTCCCGGGGTGCCCAGAAAGCGATGCAGGAGTTATGGCTTGAGCAGCCACCCATCACCTTGGCACGGGCATGGCGCATGAAGGAGTTTCCGTTTTCCTGCGGCTCGATCGGGTAGTCCCAGTCGTAGCCGGATTCCAGCAACTCCATCCAGCGGTCCAGCTGCAGGACCTCAGGAATGTTGCGGTCGTCCGGGCCGGCTTCCACCAGCGCGACAGTAACATCAGGGTCCTCGCTCAACCTGGCGGCCACGGCGGCTCCCGCAGATCCGCCGCCGATGACGACGTAGTCGAACGTGCGCTCGCCGAGGGCGTCGATGGTGTCGAAGTGCATCTAGTTCTCCTTGCTGTGGTCAGCGAACCAGCCGGTTACCTGCGGCCTGGTGTTCTGGTAGATGTGCTTGGCTTCCTGGTACTCGGCCAGTCCCGTGGGGCCGAGCTCCCGGCCCACTCCCGACTGTCCGAAGCCGCCCCACTCCGCCTGCGGGAGGTAGGGGTGGTAGTCGTTGATCCAGATGGTGCCGTGCCGGAGCCTGCCCGCCACCCGTTGCGCCTTCCCGGCGTCCTGCGTCCACACTGCTCCAGCCAGCCCGTAGATCGTGTCGTTGGCGGTTGCCACGGCTTCGTCTTCGGTGCGGAAAGTTTCCACGGTCACTACCGGGCCGAATGCCTCATCGGTCACCACCGACATTCCCCGGGTGACGCGGTCCAGGACGGTCGGCCGGTAGTAGAAACCGGCGTCGTACTTTTCGCCTTCCGGCGCCCCGCCGCCGGTCCGCAACCGGGCACCCTCGGCGATGCCGCGCTGGACGTACTCGTGGACCCTGTCGCGGTGGTCGGCAGAGATCAGCGGGCCGGTTTCCGCGTCCTCGTCGAAGGGGCCGCCCAAACGGATGGCTTCTGCGCGGCGGACCAGTTCGTCGACGAAGCGTTCGGCGATGGATTCCTCCACCACCAGCCGTGCGCCTGCCGAGCAAACCTGCCCGGAGTGCAGGAACGCGCCGTTGAGCGCATTGTCGACGGCGGCGTCGAAGTCCGCGTCGGCGAAGACCACGTTGGGGTTCTTGCCGCCCAGCTCCAGCGCCACCTTCTTGACGGTTGCGGCAGCGGCGGCCGCGATGCTCTTGCCGGTCTCCAGGCCGCCGGTGAAGGAGACGAGGTCGACGTCGGGGTGTTCCGTCAGCGGTGCGCCCACCTTCCGGCCGGGACCGGTGACAAGGTTCGCGACGCCGTCGGGCAGTCCCAGGTCCTTCATGAGCTGCATGCACAGGATGCTGGTGGAAGGGGTCAACTCTGCTGGTTTGAGGACGAACGTGCAGCCTGCGGCCAGTGCCGGTGCAATCTTCCACGCCGCTTGGAGAAGGGGGTAGTTCCACGGGGTGATGAGGCCGCAGACGCCGACGGGCTCGTAGACGATCCGGCTGACGACGTCGGGGTTCCCGGCGTCCACCACCCGGCCCGGCTGCTGGCCCGCGAGCTTGCCGAAGTATTCGAAGCATGCAGCGATGTCATCGATGTCGATGCGGCTCTCTATGATGCGTTTTCCGGTGTCCAAGGATTCGGCCCGCGCGAATTTTTCGCGGTGCTCGCGCAGTCCGGCTGCGACTTTGAGCAGGAAGGAGCCGCGCTCGGGGGCGGGGACGGAAGACCAAACGCCGGAGTCGAAGGCTGCCCGGGCTGCGGCGATCGCGCGTTCGGCGTCTTCCTTGCCACCTTCGGAAACGGTGGCGACAACTTCACCGTCGGCCGGGTTTCGGATCTCCCGGGCGGCACCGGAAGTAGCTGCCTCCCATGAACCGTTGATGAAGAGCGTGGATGCTGTTGTTGACATTGTTCTCCCTAGGAATCGGGCAAGTGCGGGGCTTGGAGAGCGGGGTCCGCCAGGATTCGGGCATGGCGCGGCCAGGCCTTGTGAGGTCTTGGCGGTTGCCTGTGGTAGTGGTGTTGCGGGCCGTTGATCCGGCACAGAGGTCTGTTGGTGGCGTGCCTGGCTGCGATGCAGCTGTGGCCTGTGGTGCTAGGTGCCTGGACTGAGTGTGTCGTAGGTCATAGAACGACAGTAGAACACTTTGAACGATCGTTCAAGACTTTGCGGCCTCAGATATATCAAGCCGTGTGTTTGTGACGTTTAGCCGGCGATCCGGCGTCGGCGTTAACTCGCTTCAGGCGCCGGGGCGAATGCGATCTCTTCCGTGCGGGCGATGCTGCGCTCGATGGCAGCCGCGTCGATGCCGAGGAGGGAGGTCAGCCACATGCCGTTCTGGATGACGACGACGTCGGCGGCCCGGTCGCGGCATTCACCCCAGGAAAGCCCGGGCTTGGCATTGGAGATCAGGGACGCCAAGCCGTCCAGGTAGCGGTCAAACGCGGCAGCGTTGATCTCGGCGTAGCCCTCATCGGCTTGCGCGAGGGCCCACAAATGCAGGCGCAGGGACAAATAACGGGTAGTCAACAGGTCGGCGCCGGCCACCCGGCGGAGGGCGCGGCGGAGGTGCTCCACGGGGTCAGCGGCCGGGTCTGGTGCCACGAGGAGGAGGTCGTGTTCATCAACGTGCTGCAGGGCCGCCCGGATCAGGCTGGTTTTGTCGTCGTAGTAATAGTTCACCAGGCCAAGGGCCACTCCGGCCTCGCGGGCCACAGCACGCATGCTGACCCCGGAAATACCGTGCCGGGAGAGCAACTCCAAGGCCGCTTCGAGGATGCGGGACTGTTTGTCGAGCTGCTCGCCGGATTTCAAGGTATTTGTCCCCATAGGCTCAGACTAACGTGCCTGCACAGGTGAGGCCCGGTCCGCGCGTCCTGTCGTCATGTTGGAGCGCAAACCGGGCCTTGCCGTGGTGGCCTTAAACGCTGGTGGCGTCCTCGACCTCGCCTACCAGTTCTTCGATGATGTCTTCCAGGAACAGCATGCCGGTGGTGGCGCCGTCGGAGTTGAAGACGCGGGCTACGTGTGCGCCGCTTCTGCGCATCGAGGCCAAGGCATCCTCAAGCTCGCTGCTCACATAAACCGAGGCCAGGCGGCGGATTCGCTTCTCGGGCACCGGACGGTTGAACTTTTCCGTGGTGGTCAGGTCCATCACGTCCTTCAGGTGAAGGTACCCGGAGGGTTGGCCGTCCCGGTCAGTGAGGATGTAACGGGAATACCCGTGCTCCGCTACTGTCCTTTGGATGTCGGCCGGGGTTGAAGAATCCGGCAACAACACCATGTCGGCAATCGGTACTTCAACCTCGCCCACCGTCTTGGACGTGAACTCGAAAGCAGCGGTCAAGGTGCCGCTGGTGTCATTCAATGTACCCACACGGGTGGACTGCTCAACGATCGTGGCTACTTCATCCAAGGTGTAGGCGCTGGTGGCCTCCTCCTTGGGCTCCACGCGGAACAGGCGCAACACGGAGTTCGCGATCCCGTTCAATGTCCAAATCACGGGCTTGAACACCTTGGCCACGAGGACCAGCGGCGGAGCGAGGAGGAGGGCAGCGCGGGTTGGCACCGAGAAGGAGATGTTCTTGGGAACCATCTCGCCCACCACCACGTGGAGGAACGTCACCAGGACCAAGGCCACCACGAAGGCAATGATGCCGATGGCTTCCGCCGGAAGGGACGTCAGGCCCAACGGGATCTCCAGCAAGTGGTGGATGGCCGGTTCGGAGACATTCAGGATCACCAGCGAGCAGACCGTAATGCCGAGCTGGCTGGTGGCCAGCATCAAGGTGGCATGCTCCATGGCCCACAGTGTGGTCTTTGCTGCTTTGCTGCCAGCCTCGGCCTTGGGCTCGATCTGTGACCGCCTGGCCGAAATCACGGCAAACTCGGCGCCCACGAAGAACGCGTTCACTACCAGCAGGATGACCAGCCAGATGATGCCGGGAAGGTACTCGCTCATGGCCGAAGCTCCTCGGAAATCTTGTTGATGATCTGGTCATGGGTGCTGATGTGTTCGGTGTCGGGGTCCGGAGTGAAACGGATGCGCCCCAGCTGGGCGCCGGCCACTCTTTCCACCCGCAGCACGCCCCCGCCGACCGCAACCTCGTCGCCCAATTCAGGCACCCGGTCCAGCTGGTCGGACATGAACCCGGCCACGGTGTCGTACTCTTCCCCCTCGGGGACGACGATCCCCGTCCGGTCCAGCAGCTCATCCGGCCGCAGGGATGCGTCGAACGTGATGGAGCGTCCCACCCGGACCACACCTGCGCGGGCCCGGTCGTGCTCATCTTCGAGTTCGCCCACGATTTCCTCCACGAGGTCCTCGAGGGTCACTATGCCTGCTGTTCCGCCATGTTCATCAGAGACGATCGCTACCTGCAGGCCCTGTTTGCGGAGCAGCACCAGCAAGGCATCCACGTCCTTGGACTCCGGAACATACAACGGTTCGGTCATCAGTGACGTCGCCACCACTGCATCGCGCTGCTCCAAGGGGACGGCAAAGGCCTGTTTCACGTGCAGGACGCCCAGGATTTCGTCCCGGTCCCGGCCAATCACCGGGAAGCGCGAAAACCCCGTAGCAGAGGCCAACTCCACGATCTCGGCGGCAGTTTGGTCAGCATCCACCGCCACCATACGGACACGGGGAGTCATGACGTCACCGGCCGTGTGCTCCGAGAACCGGAGGGTTCGGTTCAGCAACTCGGCATGGTCCTGATCCAGAAGGCCTTCCATGGCGGACCGCCGCACCAGCGAGGACAGCTCCTCTGCTGAGCGTGCACCGGAGAGCTCCTCCTTCGGCTCGATGCCAAAGGACCGAATGATCTTGTTTGCAGTGTTGTTGAACAGCAGGATTGCGGGTTTGAAGACGGCGGTGAACAGCGCCTGGAAAGGAACCACCACTTTGGCTGTCGCGAGGGGCAAGGCCAAAGCGAAGTTCTTGGGGACCAGCTCGCCGATCACCATCGAGAACACAGTGGCAAGGAAAATCCCCGCAACTGCACCCACCCCGGGAACCACATCAGCCGGGAGCCCCCAGGACTGCAACGGTTCGCTGAGCATGCGGCTGATGGCGGGCTCAAAGGTGTAGCCGGTGAGCAGGGTGGTCAGCGTGATGCCGAGCTGCGCGCCGGACAAGTGCGTCGAGGTGATCTTGAGGGCCTTGATGGTTGGCCCCAGCCGCTTTTCGCCGCGGGCCTGGCGGGCTTCAAGTTCGGTCCGGTCCAGATTGACCAAAGCGAACTCCGAAGCGACGAAGAATCCAGTGCCGACAGTGAGGACGAGGCCTATGCCGAGCATGATCCATTCATACATTCGGGCGCCCCTCTCCCTGGGAGACCGGCAATACGGTCAGCGGGCAGAGGGGCCTGGGCATATGTGAAGGAGGGTCATCCATAATGTCGTAATTCTACGGGTTGGTTGAGGATCGTGGCTTCTTGTGCGCCGCAGGCTGAAACCGGAACCGTGAGAAGGCGCAGACCGTTGATGATCCCGGAAGGGCGTTATAAACCAAAGAACCCCCGGAAACCCGCGGATGCGGGTTCTTCAGCCTGCCCGCGGCCCGGGGTCGTGCGCCTTCCTCCGTCCGTCCCGGTGGCTCAGGTAGGCGAACACCACCAGTGCGGCGCCGGCCACGATCATGACCACAGGGAAGGCAAAATCCGCAGGGATCAGCAGAACCGTGGCTTGGAGGAGGAAGATCAGTCCCATCACCGCCAGTGCTCCGGCTGGAATCAACGGCCATTTCATCCGTTTCCTGAAGTCGCTGGCTTCATCGACGCGCACCGGAACCAGCGAAAGCACACCAAAGGTGGCCGCCAAACCCAGGAAGAGGATAGCGGCAGTGGGGGTACCCTGCAGTTCCTGAGGGAGGGCCACGATGACTGCCAGGGTGAACATGACGCCGGAAGGGATCAGGGCCCACCAGTTGCCCGGTTCGCGGAGAAACACAGCGGCAAAGCCGGCACCCATGAAAACGAACAGGAAGGCTGCACCCCAAGCGCCGCCCGTGAGCTGGGTGGTGGTGATAACCGCAGCCAGGCCCAGGAACACGGACCCGGGGATGGCCGCCCACCAGTTCTCCCGGCGGCGGATGAACACGGACAGGAAGAGGACCCCAGCGGCCGCGAAAATCAGCGGCGCCACGAAGGACGCGGTGTCCATGATGCCCACCCTGTCCAGCAGCAGCAAAACGCCCAGCGCAATGATGACGACGCCTGCGATGATGCTTGCGTTTGCCGATTTCACCGTATGCCTCCCGGGTCCGGCAGCCGGCCCTTCACCGCGCTGCTTAACTCAGGCTAGGACCCGGCCCCGGACCGTAAACAGGGCACAAAGCCCCCGGCCTGCTACGAAGACGGCCCCAACAGCCCGGACTTTAGTCCCTGTTATGGAAAAACCCTCAGGCGTAGCTTGAAATTGGCGCCGGCAACGGCGACGTCAGGGTTTCAAGGGGGCATCATGACCAGGCCCAGGTTCTCGGCACTCTGCACTCTCGGGCTCAGCAGCCTGATGGTCCTGACAGCCTGCTTCGGGCCGCCGGGTCCGTCGCCCACCACGAGCAGCGCCAGCCCAAGCGCGACGACCGGCCCCACCTCAACAGCGGGCACGACGGCGTCGGCCACCACCTCAGCCCCGGCCGCCTCCACGCCCGGCGCGCCGCCGTCGTCCGTCCCCGCAAGCCCGCCAGCCACGCAGGAACCAGTGCCGTCCGGTCTCCCTGAACAGACCGGACCGCTCACCGTCTACTACGTGGCCGTCGGCGACAACGGCGTCTCCGGGCCGCGCATCGGGTGCGGTGACAGCCTCGTGGCCACCACCACGGCGCCGGTCACCTTCACGGACCAAGTGGGCCCGAGCATCAACGCCCTGCTTGCCAACAAGAGCCGCGACGTCGGCCTCTCCGGGCTGATCAACGTGCTGTACCAGTCCAACCTCAGCTACCTTGGCGGCGAGCTGAACGGCAGCACCATCACCATCCGGCTCTCCGGGCAGTTCATGCTGGGTGGCGTATGCGATGTCCCGCGCGCGAAGGCCCAGCTGGAATACACCGCCATGGCCGCGTCCGGAGCGACGAGCGCGCAGGTGTTCGTCAACAACCGGCCGATCGACGAGGTGCTAAGCCTCAAGTAGGGCGTGCGCGGCTTCCGGAGCAGCCCGCGAGTCACAACGGTCAATAAAAAACCCCGGATAGCCCTTGAAGTAGGGCTATCCGGGGTTCAACCGAGCTTCCTATCAGAATCGAACTGATGACCTTTTCATTACGAGTGAAACGCTCTACCGACTGAGCTAAGGAAGCACCGCGTTCATCTGCCGTTTCCGGCCGATCACGCAAGACATAACTGTAATAGAGTCACGCGGCCCGGGTCAAAACGGGCGGGAGCCCTAGCATTTCAAGCCGTCCTGCGGCAGCTTGCCGTCCACGAAGTAGTCGTCGACGGCGGTGCTGACGCAGGAGTTGGAGCGGCCGTAGGCTGTGTGCCCCTCACCCTCCCAGGTCACCAGTGCGGCGTTTTCCAGCTGCTTGCGAAGGGACTCCGACCACTCCAACGGGGTGGCCGGATCGCCGGTGGTGCCGATCACCACGATGGGTGCAGACCCGGTGTAATCGACGGCTGCCGGCTGGCGTTTTGGCTGGTACGGCCATTCCTTGCACGTCAGGCCACCATAGGCGAAGAAGCTGCCAAATGTGGGGGAGTCCTGCTTGAGCTTGGCTTCTTCTGCGCGCATCCCGGCGGTGTCAGTGACCATGGGGTAGTCAAGGCAGTTGATGGCGGTGAAGGCGAAGGCCGAGTTGGAGGTGTATTTTCCGCTGGGGTCCCGGTCCGCGCCGAGGTCCGCGATGCGGAGCATCTGGGAGACATCTCCGGAGAAAGCGGACTCCAACGCTTGGGTCAAAGCCGGCCAGCTTTGGTTATCGTACAACGGCAGAATCAGGCCGTTCACGAATTCGGTTCCCGTGACGAGCCGTCCGTCCCGGGCAGTCTGCGGATTCGCGTCCACCGCAGTGATGAGGTCCCGGATCTCTTGGACGCCGTTGTCTACTCCGCCGCTCAGCGGGCAGTTGTTTTGGCCCAGGCAGTTGGCTACGTAGGTCCGGATGGCTTTCTCGAACGCCCTCGCCTGACCAGCAGTGAGTTCTTCGTTGCTGATGGAGGGATCAACCGCGCCGTCGAGGACCAGCCGCCCGACGTTCTCCGGGAACAGGTCTGCGTACGTGGAGCCCAGGAACGTTCCGTAGGAGTAACCGAGGTAATTGAGCTTGGCGTCGTTGACCACGGCCCGGAGGACGTCAAGGTCCTTGGCAGCGCTCACGGTATCAATGTGTTCAAGGACCGGCCCAGTCTTTTCGGCGCACTGCTTGGCCACCGTTTTGTTGAAGGCCAGCGCAGCAGCCAGTCCCTCGTCCGTGTCCTTCCGGAAGTCCTTCTCACGCGCGGCGTCCCGTTCGGCATCCGATGACATGCAGGTCACCGGAGCGGACCTCTTAACGCCGCGGGGATCGAAACCCACGATGTCGTAGTTGGAGCGCAGCTTCTGGGTGAAGTGCGACTTTCCGCTGTCCTTGACGAAGTCGACGCCGGAGCCGCCCGGCCCGCCCGGGTTGATCAGGACAGTGCCTTTCTTGCTGCCGTTGCTTGCGAGCTTGATGGCTGAGAGGGTGATCTCTTCCGAATCCGGTTTTCCGTAATCCAGGGGGACCTGCACCTTGCCGCATTCGAACCCGTCTTCGCAGGAACTCCACTCCACCCCTTGGGAGTAGAACTTCTCCAGTCCTTCCGGCGCGGACGCAGCGATTGAGGGGTCCACCGTACTGGTGGAAGGTTTGGCTGTGGGGGCGGGAAGGAACGGCAGGGAGCATGCGCTGAGCACCAGCATGGACACCATGGCGAGGCAGAACGCGGCGAACCGGCGGGGTGCGGACTTCATGGATTCTCCTATTGCTGGATCAGGCTTGTAGCCATTGACTCCACTGCCAACAGCGGTGCCACGTTGGTAGTGGTGATGCGGACGCGTGCTTTATTGATGGCGTCCATCCGGGCGAGCGTGGTTTCGGGGGCGGACTGGCGCGCGTACTCTTCCAGCTCGCTCTGTAGCTCAACGTTAACCAAGTCCACCGCGTTCCCCAGCTGGATGATGAGGACATCACGGTAGAAGGACAACAGGTCCGTCAGGGTCCGGTCCAGCGAATCCGTGACGGAGCGCTTGGCACGGCGCTTCTGGTCGTCTTCCAGCTGCTTGACCTGGCTGCGCATCGACGGCGGAAGAGTGCCGGATTCGGGCGCCCCGAGGCTTGCCAACAATGCCACTTTTTCCGCAGCGTCGCGTTCGTCGTTGGAACTGTTGGCCTCTTCCGTGGCGATCTTCACCAGCTTTTCGGCCATCATCACCGCTGCCGTTACTCCGCGCAGGCCAAGCGGAATGCGGACTGTTTCCAAGCGGCGTTCCCGGGCGTCGGCGTCGCGGGCCAGTCGCCGGGCGATGCCGATGTGGCTCTGTGCCGCGCGTGCAGCCCGCTCGGCAAGGCCACGTTCGACGCCGTCGCGCCTCACCAAAAGATCCGCGACGTCGGAAGCTGGAGGCAAGCGCAAGGTCACCGGACGGCATCGCGAACGGATGGTTACCAGCACGTCCGCCGGGGAGGGTGCGCACAGCATCCAAATGGTCCGGGGAGTGGGCTCCTCGATGGCTTTGAGCAACACGTTGGTGGTCCGTTCGGCCATGCGGTCGGCGTCCTCCACCACGATGATGCGCCAACGGCCGGTGGAAGGCCGGTCGCCGGCTTTGGCCACCAATTCCCGGGCCTCGTCAATGGTGATGGTGACTTTCTCGGTCCGCACGAACGTGACGTCCGAGTGTGTTTCGCCAAGGATGGTGTGGCACGCCGGGCATTCGCCGCAGCCCCGCAAAGTGACGTCGTCCTGCTGGCAGTTCAGGGCCGCAGCAAAGGCCTTGGCGGCATTGGAACGGCCGGATCCGGGCGGACCCGTGAACAGCCACGCATGGGTCAGGCCGCTCTCTGACTGGGCGGCCTGTTTCAACTGTGCGACTACCGGGGCTTGTCCCTGCAGGTCATCCCATACGCTCATTGGCTGACCCGATCACCCAACAAGGCTTCCACCCGTTCGAGGATCCGTGCAGCCAAGGTCTCGATGTCCAAGGCCGCGGGCAGCACCAGGTAACTGTCCGGCGCGGCGGCAGCCAACTGGAGGAAGGCATCCCGGATTGCTGTGTGGAAAGTGTCGGGTTCGGATTCCAGCCGGTCCTCGGCGGCGTCTCCCGCCGTCCGCCGTTCGCGACCGTCGGAGGGCTCGACGTCGAGCAGTACCGTGAGGTGCGGATGGAGCCCTTCGGTTGCCCATTCGTTGAGCGACCTGACGTCCTCGGCGCCCAGCCCGCGACCAGCGCCCTGGTAGGCGACGGAGGAGTCAATGTAGCGGTCGGTAATGACCACGTGGCCCAACGCCAAGGCCGGACGGATCACCTGGCTGGCGTGTGCAGCACGGGCAGCGGCGAACATCAACGCCTCTGTGCGGGCATCTATGGTGCCGTGGCCGTGGTCCAGCACCAGGGAACGCAGCTTCTCGCCAATGGGCGTTCCGCCGGGTTCGCGTGTCCGCAGCACCGTGAGGCCCTTGGATTCGAGGGCGTCGAAGAGCCGGGCGGCCTGCGTGGACTTGCCCGCTCCGTCCCCGCCTTCGAACGCGATGAAAAGACCTGGGCTCTGGATACTCACCCGTCTAGCCTACCGAGCTTCCCTGACATAAAGATGCGTAATGCCTTTCATCCACAGGGTTCGGCAGCCGTACCCTGAATCCATGAGCCTTTCCGACCACCATGCTGCTGATTTGTCCCCGGAAACCCTTGTGGTTGCTGCCGGGCGGCCGGAACGCAAGCACGATGAACCGGTCAACCCACCCATCGTCCTGTCCTCCACATACTTCGGAACTGGTTCGCTCGGCGACGGGGACCGCGGCTACGGACGTTACGCGAACCCCACCTGGGATCCTTTCGAGGAAGCCCTCGCCAAGCTCGAAGGCGCGGAGCTCCCCGGCCTGCTGTACGCTTCGGGCCTCGCGGCGGTCAGCTCCGCCCTCTCCTTGGTGCCGGCCGGCGGCGTCGTGGTCATGCCCTCACACAGTTACGCAGGTTCACTGGTCATGGCCACGGAGCTGGCAGAGAAAGGCGTCCTGGAACTGCGGACCGTGGACATCGCGGATACCGAGGCCGTCAAAGCGTTGATCGCTCCTGCAGACGGCAAGCCCGCCGACCTTTTGTGGCTCGAAAGCCCCACCAACCCCATGCTCGGCATCGCCGACATCCGGGCCCTGACCGAGGCTGCCCACGCGGTGGGCGCGATCGTGGTTACGGACAATACTTTCTCGACGCCGTTGGTGCAGAAGCCCCTCAGCCTGGGGTCCGACGTCGTACTCCACTCGGTGACCAAATACCTGGCCGGGCACTCCGACGTCGTCCTCGGCGCCTTGGTGACCTCCAATCCGGAACTGCGCGCCGCTCTTCTGCACCACCGCATCATTCACGGCGGAGTCGCCGGTCCGTTCGAGGCGTGGCTTGCCCTGCGGGGCCTGCGGACACTGGCGCTTCGCATTGAACGGTCGCAGGCCTCGGCGGCGATCCTGGCCGAGCGGCTAAGCCTCCACCCCCGTGTTGAGGCAATCCGGTTCCCGGGCCTCCCGTCGGACCCCGGCCACCAACGCGCCAAGGACCAGATGCAGGGCTTCGGCTCTATCCTGTGTATCCAGATCGCAGGTGACGCCGCCCGCAGCGGGGCGGACGCGGCCGATGAACTGGTCCGGGCCCTTGAACTGTGGCTCCCTGCTACTTCCTTGGGCGGAGTTGAATCCCTCATTGAACGTCGACGCCGGCACACGGCCGAGCCACTTAGCGTTCCGGAGAACCTGGTCCGCCTGAGCGTCGGCATCGAGAACGTCGAGGACCTTTGGGCCGACCTCGAGCAAGCGCTGAAGTCGCTGGGCAGCTAGGCTAAAAGGCGTGGACGGAAAATACTTGATTGGCATTGTCACCAGCGGGGTCTACTTCATCTTGGGATTGGTGGCCTTGGCTCTTGAGGTCTGGGCATTTGTGGACTGCTTGCGCCACCGCCCCACCCTCTTTGTCGCTGCCTCCAAGCGCACCGAGACGTTCTGGACCGCCCTCACCGGCATCGCGTTCGCTGTCGGCGCGCTGAGCTTGCTCGGTGGTGGAGGGGGATTGAGCCTCTTCGGCATCGCTGCCGTGACCGCGGCTTGCGTGTACCTCGCCGACGTCCGTCCTGCTGTCCGCGAGGCCGGCAGCGGAGGCAACCGCAACGTCGGACCTTACGGTCCCTGGTAAGAATCCTCCCGGCGGGGCGCCACGGCGTCCCACGCCACTGTTAATTCACCCAGCCGCCACCGCGACGGTCCATCCAGCAGCGGCCATCCGGCATCGCGCAATGTCCGGCACATTTGCGTCCAGCGTTGCCGGTTCCCGAACGACGCCAGCGGTGCGGCCTCCAGCCACGCCCGGTCCATGGCCTGCAGGAAGGTGTGGATCGGCTCGCCCGGAACGTTCCTGTGGATGAGGGCCTTTGGCAGCCGCTCAGCCACGTCCGATGGTTGCTCGAAGCTGCCGAAACGGACGGAGAAGCTCAGGCTCAGGGGTCGGTGCGGGTCCAAAGCCGCCCACGTGACCCGACGGCCGATTTCGTCACACGTTCCATCAATGAACAGACCACCCGGCGCCAGCCGCGACTGAACCAGATGCCAGATCTCCGGGACGTCGGCTTCCTCGTACTGCCGAAGCACATTGAAGGCCCGGACAATGACGGGCTTGCCGGGGACAGGGATCTCGAACCCTCCCACATGGAAGCTCAGGCCCCGCCGTTCCAACGGCTTCGCGGTGCGCACCCGCTCTGGTTCGATCTCGATTCCGCAGACGCGGACGTCCGGGCGGACTGCTTGCAGCCGTTCAAAAAGTTCGACAGCGGTGGTCGGCGAAGCGCCGTAGCCCAGGTCGATGACAAGGGGCTCGACGGCGGTGCGGAGCCGCCACGCCTGCGGGCCGGCCAACCACCTGTCCAACCGACGCATCCTGTTGGGATTCGTGGTGCCCCGGGTCACGTTGCCCACCGGCTTCCCGCCCCGGCTCCGGGGAGAGGCTACCCGTTCAGCTTTTTGCACCACGGCTCCACTGTATCGGTGTGGCCCTGGCGGTGCGCGGGGCGGGGGAGTGGGGCGACGCGGTGTCGTGGTTACGGGTGGTCCGGGCTGGGGCTGGGGCTGGGGCTGCGGCTGGGGCTGCGGGCTTGGGGCTTGGGGTTTGCCTTGGGCGCACCCTTTGCCGCCTTCCGCTCCCGTGGTTACGGGCGCGCTGTGCGTGTACGGGAGCGATGGCGCCGAAGTAGGGGTGCGCCAGGCGGAAACGGGTGCGGCGCCACGAAGAGTGGGTGCGCTGTTCGGGAACAGGTGCGCCGGGGTGGGTTTGTCTTGGGCGCACCCTTTGCCGCCTTCCGCTCCCGTGGTTACGGGTGCGCTGTGCGGGAACAGGAGCGGTGGCGGCGAAGAACGGGCGCGCCGGGCGGAAACGGGTGCGGCGCCACGAAGAATGGGTGCGCTGTTCGGGAACAGGTGCGGCCGCCCACGAAGAACCCGTGCTCCCCGAGCGCCCAACGGACCACACCGCCGCCCAGAGCCCGGAGCCCGGAGCCTGGAGCCCAGGGCCCGGTGCACGGCGTAATGCCCGGCGGGAGGGAACACGCCTCGGCTAGGATGAAAACCATGACTTACAAGCTGATTCTGCTGCGCCATGGCCACAGCGAATGGAACGCCAAGAACCTGTTCACCGGATGGGTGGACGTTGACCTGAACGACCAAGGCCGCAAGGAAGCAGCGCGCGGCGGGGAACTCCTGGTCGAGAACAACGTTCTCCCGGACGTCCTCTACACCTCGTTGCTGAAGCGTGCCATCAACACGGCGAACATCGCCCTGGACAAGGCCGACCGCGGCTGGATCCCGGTTAAGCGTGATTGGCGCCTGAATGAGCGCCACTACGGTGCCCTCCAGGGTAAGGACAAAGCCCAGACTCTGGCCGAGTTCGGCGAAGAGCAGTTCATGGAATGGCGCCGCAGCTACGACACCCCGCCGCCGCCCTTGGACGACAACAGCGAGTTCTCGCAGGCCAACGATGTCCGTTACAAGGACCTCGGCGATGCCCTTCCCCGCACGGAGTGCCTCAAGGATGTCCTCGTCCGCCTGCTTCCCTACTGGGAATCGGACATCAAGGAAGACCTCAAGGCCGGCAAGACCGTCCTGGTCACGGCACACGGCAACTCCCTTCGTGCACTCGTGAAGCACTTGGACGGCATCAGCGATGACGCCATTGCCTCGCTGAACATCCCGACCGGCATCCCGCTGGTCTACGAACTGGATGAAGACTTCAAGCCCGTCACCCCGGGCGGCACCTACCTGGACCCCGACGCCGCAGCTGAGGCTATCCTCGCAGTGGCCAACCAGGGCAAGAAGTAGGCCTTCGACGCCTCGGGCGAAGAACGCATCAGCAGTAGACATACGACGGCGGTCCCGGCCCCTTGGGTGAACGGACCCCCGTCG